>DAOVDP010000047.1 GCA_030669445.1 Candidatus Latescibacterota bacterium
GTGACGGCCTGCTTCGGAAAGGGTCAGCAGGGTGCCTTCAACGTTCACCTTTTCGAGCTTGCGGAAATCGTCGAGGTCCATCTCGATCAGGGAGGCAATCAAAGGGATACCGGCATTAGCGATGACAATATCAACGCCGCCCCAAATCCGGCTCACCGCGTTGAATCCATCAGTCACCGAATCCCTATTCGTAACATCGAGTCCAATGCCAATGATGTGATCTGCTGCCGGTTCTTTAAGTTCGTTGACCAAGTTGTCAAGATGTTTCCCAGGCAGGTCTGTGGCAGCCACGTGACAACCTTTTTCCAATAACGCCGTGCAAATCCCAGAGCCTATTGCTCCCGCCGCTCCGGTTACCAGGGCAACTTCATTTTCAAGCGGCAGGTCTGTCTTCGCTGTTTCTTCAACGTAAAGAATCCCGACACCAGGCAGAAGCACGAGTTGCGGTTTTGAGCCGTGAGTCTTGAAGTAATCCTTGATGGCGGCGCCCAACTGTTTCCGAAGCTCCTCAGCGGAAGCATCATATTCTGGTGCATCCACATATAGTGGCGGGATTTCGGTACGCTTCAAGGGAACCGGGCAAGATTCCAAATTATCCCTCTTATCTGAAGCTGCAAAATCACGGGCTTCTTTGTGGGTGAGAGATTTAACAATAACGCGGTGGTAAGGAATATCGTCATTCCCGGATGGCTCCGCCAAGAGTCCACGAACTAGCGGCGCTACTTTTACCAACCTGCTTTCTATATCTCTGTTTGCCCCAGTATTCTTCGCTGATTTCTTACGTTCCATCTTCACCCATCTTTCTTCGCATCTCTAACGGCGCTCAGCATAAAGCGCGCATTTTCGGCGGGTGCCTTTCCGTCGAAGACTGCACTACCCGTCACAATGATATCCGCTCCCATACGGGCCACCTCAGCAATATTGCCCCGGTTGATTCCTCCGTCAACGCCAAGGAGAATATCCCTTCCCGAGTCGCGGATCATCTCGCTGACACGATTAAGTCTGCGCTGGGTAGATGAAATAAACGTCTGGCCACTCCATCCCGGATTGACGGCCAGCAGGAGAATTAGATCAACCTCATCTATGACGGGTTGGACAGCCTCGACAGGTGTTCCAGGATTTAGGGCGACTCCTCGAACCAATCCTCTGTCCGAGTCGTTTGCGTTGCTCATTGTGCCCAGAGCCTGCAGGACCCTATGGATATGATTTCGCTCCGATTCTAAGTGGACGGTAATCATATCTGCCCCCGCAGCAACGTAGTCACCGAGCTTTTCCAGCGGGTTCTGTATCATCAGGTGTACATCCCTGAATAATGAACTCTTCAGAGCTTTGATCAATGGTGGCCCAGAAGTCATTTTAGGGCAGAAGTAACCATCCATAACATCAATATGGAGCAGTTTAACACCTGCGTTATCAAGGATGGTGAGTTCGGTTCCCAATGACAGCAGATCCGCGGTAAGAATTCCCACGCTGATGGTAGGAGTAACCTCACGCAGCCGTTTAAGCACACTTTTCCCAGACATCTGTGTCATTTCCCTTTCTCCATGAATTTGGCCAATTAGACGCGATAGGTACTTCCCCGCCCTTTATGCTCGCCCCGGTTAGATGTCAATAACATCTCGGTGAAGTCTCAGATTGCCAGAGATTATCTAACGGGGCTCGCCAGAAAGCAGCGGGCTTGCGGTAGGACAAGGTAGTCCGCTCAATCCGCCTAATCAGCAGTTCCTATTCCCCTTTTTTCTTGTTTTTGAGCGACTGATATAGTTCATACGCCTCGTCGGGTCTCATGTTCTTGTGAACGATATTGCCCACTGCTCTGATCATAGCAATAGGGGCTTCGCTCTGGAAGATATTTCTTCCCATATCCACGCCGAGAGCGCCCTGCTGGATGGCGTTATATGCCATAGTCAGCGCATCCAAGACCGGGATTTTCTTGCCGCCCGCCATCACAATCGGCACGGGACAGGAGGCTGTCATTGTTTCGAAGCCTTCGGGGACATAGTAGGTCTTGACAAAGTGCGCACCCAACTCTGCACAGATACGGCAGGCAAGGCGGAAGTACTTTGCATCTCTGGTCATCTCCTTGCCCACAGCAGTCACAGCCAGAACGGGTATGCCGTAACGCAATCCCATATCTACCAGGCGGGTCATATTATGCACCGACCGGGTCTCGAATTCTCCTCCGATAAACACCTGGATGGCCAGCGCGCACACGTTCATGCGAAGTGCATCTTCAATATCAACGGCTATCTGTTCGTTCGACAGCTCTTTGAGGATGCTTGGACCGCCGCTTGCACGCATGACAATCGGTTTGGTTGAAGCCGGCGGTATCGTCGTCCGCAAAATACCGCGGGTCAACATAAGCGCATCGGCATAGGGAATCAGGGGCACAATGTTCAGATCAATACGCTCCAGCCCTGTTGTCGGTCCCTGGAAATATCCGTGGTCTATGGCCAACATCACGGTACGGCCAGTCTTCGGATTGAATATTCGCGCTAACCGATTCTTCATCCCCCAATCAAGTGAACCCGATCCCTTGAGAAAGAATCCAGGACTCTTCATAGGGACGTCTTCGTAGAACTCCTTCTTTGCCTTGCTCACATCCACTTCTGGCATAATGAATCCTCCTCTGCTTTTTTCTGGCATCAAGCGACCGCGTCGCTTTATGCGTCAACCCTGTCAACGTACTCCGACCTTGTCGGGATGGACCTGGGCACCTGAACGAGAGTCGAAGAGAATGCCCTCTCGCAGGTTATCCCCCAATGTCTCGGCAAGGCGTCGTTTGACCGCAGCGACTACCCGATCAGACTGAATCTCAACATCCGCTACTTTCATTTGATGATTTCTGACCAGAGTTGATGTTTTAGCCTTTCTTTGGTTTTAGTGTTCACAATAGACTCAAGATAGGAGTCAATGACTTCATCAATCCGGCTCTTTATCTCCTCTAAATCTGAAATAATGCCATTTAGGTAACTTTCATCTTGGAGAATTTTCACTTTGTCCAGCCCCGCCTCAAGAAAGACCTTGAGATAGCGAGCTTCCTCTTCTGAACGGCATTCAACATGTCTTCTACCCGAATAAACCTTCCAGCCAAGCAAGTCTTGCTCGATTTTCACTTCACCTGAAAGTTTAGGGAGTGCTTTTTCCGACAATGGGCTTGTGCTGAGTATCTTTTCTCTATAAAACTTGCCAAGTGTCTCCTCACCGATATTATCCATCACGGTTTTAACGAAAGCTTTTATATTAATTCCTTCTCTGGTCTTATTATTATTGCTAACGCTCTTTGCTTTCTCAATCCTCGATTTGACCAAATCTACTACACCCCGATATACTTCAAGTTGCTCCTCTTCCGTAAGCCCTAAAATTTCTCCCATAATAATTTTATCCAGTTCCCGGCGGTCGGGCTTAACTTTGTCAAGAGAAACCTCTTCGTGGGAGGAGGCACCGAGCTCATCGAAGATGGAGAAAATTCTTCTACCCTTAAGGCGGTCTAATACCGATGCAAGTTCTTTCGTCTTTTTTCTCGTGCTTGACGGTATACCCAGTCTCTTGAGTTGATAAACATTGGTGTAGATCGCACCTTCTCCCAAACTTGTAATTCCATCTATCTCAATGATTAGAGGGATAATTGAACTATTTAGGTAAGCATGGAATAAGACATATTGAGCTCTTTCTTGAAAGTAAATGTAGAAGAATCTCTTGTCTGCCCAAGTTCTCTGAGAGTCATAAGTTCCATATCTGTCATTGTAGGCGTCGGACCAAATAAGATCGGGTTTTTCCCAAGAACCCAAATCATACCACCTTTCCCCTCTGCCAGCGCAAGTAGGTCTTTTGTTGAAACCCTTACGTTCACCCTCCTTAATACATTTCAAGACATTCGTACCTTCTAAATCCTGCTTATCCTTGTGAATCATCAAAACGCGATATTTCAAATCCTTAGGCTTCACCACAATAGATTTGCATTCCCGTGGTGATTTGATGAGATAATTGGGCACCCAGTTACCCTCTTCATCCTGATGCATCCAAAACTCTTTCTCAATACCCCTTCTTTTTATCTCCTCCTCCGTAAGATAGAAAAACTCATTGGCACCGGTCTTAATCCCAAAGCGAACCTCTGCCACCTCTTTCAAAGGCACAAGTCTGTCTTTACCCCTTTCCAATATCTTAAAGAAAATCTCCGGTGCTCTTAAGTATTTGCCCCATTTTGCCCCAACATATTTCTGCTCTTCCAGGTCAAATCCCTCATTCCACAGTTCTTTCTGGCTCTTAGGATAGATTCTCAATTCTTCGTTCTCATAGAAATCGCTGTGGACAAGAATGGTCTTTTTGAGTTTATCTATGGCGTTTAATCTTTCAACCTGCTTTTCCCAGATATCTTGAGCTGGAGGAATAAAGTTGCGCAGGGGCTTTCTGAGATAGACAAAGCGAACAAGGTTTTCATCTCGTTCCTTTTTATTCTCGCACTTTTGAAGAACGAGAATGCAGGTGTTAATGTCTGCCTCTTCAAACCAGCGTTCCACTTTGGATTCAATGATGGCAGTGATTTTGTAGTTTTTCAGGAAGAATTCCTGAAGCCCTTTGCCGTAATCCACATCAAGCCAGGAATTGGAGACAATGAATCCGAAGAATCCACTATTTTTCAGAAATTTTGTGCCGTGGACAAAGAAGTAAGCATGAATGCCCGCCCGTTTTCCGATCTCAGCAATCTTCTTGCCCTTTATATCCAGAAGGGCTTTACCGATGAGTTCCCTTTTGTATTCAGCATCCTCAGGCGAGATTTCGCTTATCTCCTCCTGTCTTGTGTAAGGGGGATTGCCTACCACCGCATCAAACCATCGAGGATAGGTAACTTCTCGCTCCCTAAGTCCAAGGGTTTTCGCCCTTGTGTTTCTCCATTTCTCAGGGTCAAAGCCTTCATCGCCAACAAGAAGAGCAAAGAAATCTTCCTGAAGGATATTGGGATAATTCTTGTCCACACCCAGGTCATTGATAGCAAGGTTAATCGTGGCAAGATGGGCCGGGAATTTAGCAATGTCACTCCCCCATAGGGTGTCCAGGATGTCCTCGTGCCGTTTGCGTTGATTCATCAGTTTTTTGTGCTGGTAGGCTCTAACCAGAAAGGTCCCTGCCCCGCAGGCTGGGTCAAGGATCTTATCATCTTCCTGGTGTAAACAGAACCTGAGGATTAGGTCAACGATATCGGGGTTGGTGAAATACTGGCCCAAATTATGTCGTTCATCCTGCGGAATAAGACGCTCAAAGATTCTGCCTATGACATCATAGCCAAGTTTGGAAAAGTCGTATCTCCTGAGAATATTGATAAGCTCCCTTATCTCTTTGACAACCTCTTCTGATTCAGGGAAAGCGATGGTATCTATGAAGTCTGCAGTGTAGATGGTCTCGTAGTCTATCTTTAAGACCTGACCAAAATGGGCTTGGAGAGTTGCTTGAAGCACTGCGCCTTTAGTAAGGCTTTCTGGCACTTCAAGGGGGTCAAGTTCCTGAGGTCTTCTTGCCTGAAGAAGATTATAGAAGAGAACTTTGTTGACAAGGAGATAGGCGGTTTGTCTTGCCGCCTTATCAAAGTCCTGAGGCTGCCAGGCAAAACTCCAGCCCTGATCCACAAACCAGTTTTTGAGTTTCTTGGCAAAAGAAGAATCCTTGTGGCATTGGTCATCAATAATCCTTCTGTAATAAATAGATAGAACTCTTATCTTTTCCTGAAGCCTGAAAATCAAAAAATCATCTATCGCCTGCTTGGGTTCTGGCTCTTTGCCAGAATGCACGGAATAGAGTTTAGTCAGAAAATCTTCAAGCCCCTTCTTTATGGGGTCACTGTATTTCGTCTGCTCAATATCGTCCAGGTTCTCAAGTTCTGAGAGAGAATATTTTTCAACGATTTGTTGTTCTTCGGATAAAGTAGGATTATTTGCCTCTTGCGTTTTCCACCATATCAACTTCTTGAAATTGGTAAGAGCAAAATATCTTGCCTTCCTTTGGGTTGCCTTTTTTCTTGCAGGATCCTTTAATTCTTGTTCATCAAAAACATCATAATACGGAGGTTTCGCTTCAATCACGCAGAGGATGTTTTGGCTTCGTCGGGATTCATAAATCACAATATCTGGCATTTTCCTATCGGTTCCGGAAGTTTCGACATCAGGCAGGCCGAGGTCGAGATTTTTATTCCCGATAATCTCCCGCATCCAGTGCATCAGGATAGCTACAGTAGTGCGCTCTGTCTTATGAGTAGCCAGATCAAATGGACTGGGACTTTTCGTTGTTTTCCTTGTCAATGTATTCATAGTGCTTATTCCCCGAATACTTCCTTTCGCAACTCTCTGTCTTCCTTTAATTCTTTAATAACTGTATCAACACATCTTCGGGCGATCTCAAAGGCGGCAGCAATTCTTATGATTTTTACATCAGCAAGTCCTTTGATTTCCAGAAACTTCTCTAGAGGCTGATTAGCCATCCCTTTGAAGCCGCCGAACTTTCGCAAAATCTCTTGGGCAATTTTCTCTGCAGGTTTATCTTTGATGCCAGGGGCAATGAGAATGGAAAGAAGCTCAGCATCGGTTAGTGCTTCTGCTCCAAGTTCCCTGAGTTTGCCACCGGGATGACGCCACTGCTGGATATCAGAACTGCTTGTAGTCAATCGATCGGTGCTCTTTTTCATAAAACTCCCCTATCCTTTCTTTGGGCACGGCGAATAAAGTTACACTTAAGCTGCACGACGCTTTGTGCCTGCAAGTTGATTCGCTTGTTAGGTTCACACTCACTTCCACCGCCGCTTCTTGGGATTAGCGCAGACGGACTCCAGTCCCCCCTGGCCAATTAGGAGGAAGTTGTCCGGAGCTGTAGCCTCTGGCCAAAAGGCATCGTGGACTTTGTGAAGTCTGACCGGCACCTGTACAGTCTGTGTAGCTGGCTCGTTCCGCCAAACGGTTAAAGCCTCGAGGCCTTCGTACTCGCACACGTCGGTCACAAGATAACCTATAGGGAAGTACTTCAGAACGCCAAAGCGCTGAATTTCTGAGTACTTGCCCCTCTTTGCTGGCATTAAACCATCACGGAAGACAATCTGCTGTGCATACGGGTGAACCCAGTAAAAAACGTTCAGCTTAGTGGGTATCGGTGCCTGAGGGTCCAGGACCAAAGCACGGATGACGGGATCAAAGACCGCATCCACGGTCGACAACCGAGCTGTTAAAAGGTGGCCTAAGATAGCTCGTGCTATCGCTGTCGGCTTGGCTTCGATATGGACGATGTCCGGGAATTCAAAAGTCGACCTCAGAAACCGCCCCACAGTGATGGCGAAGTCGTTGAGAGCAGGGTCATAGTCAGTACCGAGGCGCGAGTTGCAAGTAGAGCATAGGGTCCTGAACTTGAGACCGTCATGTGATATTTCAGGCTTTTTGCTTCCCAGACTCGATACGAGCGTACCCGCGATGCGGTCGATTTCGACCGGCTGGAGCTCGATCCCACCTTTCGGTGGCACGTGGTCCCAACTGAGGGGACCGAGTTGCCCACAGATATTGCAAGGACCAACCTTGCGGCGCTTGTATTTCTTATAAAGGAGTTCCATCTTGTGTGCTCGGAATCTCCTCTGCCTCATGGACAGCTAACGATCACTTGGTACAATGGCCTTCTCAAAATACCGACTAACAAATCCAATACAAATTGATAGTTCCTGCTAAAAAGCACCCAGCAGAAGAACCTCTTTCCCTTTTCGTAACCAAATTCACCCCACCAGCTCCTTCACCGC
>DAOVDP010000043.1 GCA_030669445.1 Candidatus Latescibacterota bacterium
TGGTGGCAGGCGACGGTAGAATCTGTCCGGAAGGTGTTGAAGCAATCGAGCATCAATGCGGAGGCAATCGTTGGAATTGGACTTTCAGGTCAGATGCACAGCTCTGTGTTCCTTGATCAGCACAATGAAGTGCTGCGTCCCTCTATTCTCTGGTGCGACACCCGTACCAAACAGCAGTGCCAGTGGAGAGTGAAAAAGATAGGAGTAGAAGGGCTTCGGAAATATGTCTCCAATTTCGCCTTTGAGGGGTTCACCGCCCCCAAAATCATCTGGCTGCGGGAGAACGAGCCGGAAATCTATGCCCAGGTGGAAACAGTAATTCTTCCCAAGGACTACATTCGATTCAGACTCACCACAGAGTTGGCCACCGAGGTCTCTGATGCGGCTGGTACTCTGCTGTTCGATGTGGAAAATCGAAGCTGGTCAGCCCAGATGTTACAGCAGCTTCAGATCCCTTCTTCTTGGCTGCCTGATGTCTATGAATCTACCGAGATCTGCGGCCACATTACCAACAAGGCTGCGCAACTCACAGGGCTGAAGGTCGGCACCCCTGTGGTAGGGGGAGGGGCTGATAACACCTGTGGGGCAGTGGGAAGCGGGATCGTTAAACCGGGACGGGTGCTCTCCAGTATTGGCACCTCAGGGGTGATATTCGCCCATACTGACAGCGTCAAGGTCGATCCTCAGATGCGGGTGCACAGTTTCTGTCACAGTGTGCCTCATAAGTGGTATCTGATGGGAGTAGTGCTCTCCGCTGGCGGCTCCTTCCGCTGGTTCCGTGACACCATAGGGGGATTGGAAGCAAAAACAGAGGAGCTCTCTGGCATAGACTCTTACGACATCTTGACTCGAGAGGCAGAAGGGATCAACCCGGGCAGCGAGGGTTTGCTCTTTCTGCCCTACCTGATGGGCGAGAGGACACCCCACCGGGATGCCCAAGCCAAAGGGGTGTGGTTTGGGATTACCAGTCGGCACCGCCGTGGCCACTTAGTCAGGTCAGTGTTAGAGGGTATCACCTTTGCTATGCGGGACTCAATGGAGATAATTCGCGGTTTAGGAGTGGAAGTGAAAGAGATCCGTGCCACAGGCGGAGGTGCCCGCAGCCAGCTTTGGTGTCAGCTTCAAGCCGACATCTACGGTGCCCCGGTGGTCACCGTTAACACCTCACGAGAAGGACCCGCATTGGGGGCAGCCCTTATGGCTGGCGTGGGCACCGGAGTGTGGTCGGACTTAGTTGAGGCCACAGACCAAACCGTAGAGGTCACAGCTACCACTCAGCCAATTGACCAAAATGTTGACACTTATAACCAATTGTATCCAATTTATCAATCGCTTTATCCCCTGTTGAAGGAGAAGTTCGCCGAAGTCTCTGCCCTAATGAAATGAGCAAAAACCTAATTATTGCCATAGATGGCCCGGCCGGTTCGGGGAAAAGTACCACTGCTAAGTTAGTGGCCCAGAAGCTGGGGTATTTGTACATTGACACCGGGGCGATGTACCGGGCAATGGCTCTTAAAACCCTTCAACAGGGCATTGATCCTAAAGACAAAGATGTCGTAGCTGAACTGGTAGGCAGGACAAAGATCGAACTGAAACAGCAAGAGGGTGCCCTTCGCGTCTACTTAGATGGGATGGATGTGACCGCCAAACTGCGCCTGCCGGAGGTGACCAAAGCAGTCACCCCCGTCTGTCAGGTGAACCGTGTCCGTCAGGTGCTGGTTGAACAGCAACAGCGTATTGGTCTAAACGGCGGCGTGGTGATGGAGGGACGGGATATCGGGACAGTGGTTTTTCCTCAGGCAGCGCTTAAGGTATTCCTCGACGCCTCCCTGGAAGAGAGAACCAGGAGGAGATACTCAGAGCTTAAGTCACGGGCAGTGGAAATTCCAGCGGAGCAATTGAAAGAACAGATAGCCCAGCGGGACAGGGAGGATATAAACCGAGATCAAGCCCCTCTGAAAAAGGCAGAAGATGCGATTCTGATAGACACCACCGGGCTTACCATAGAACAGCAGGTGGACAAAATAGTGAATCTGGCAAAGAGCTTATCAGCAGAGGGTAAGAACGATTAAAATAGTCAGAACCAAGAAAGGCTTTTACCGATTCGCCTGGATTTTTTGCAGGGTCATTTTTAAGGTGCTCTTTCGACTCAAGGTCGAAGGGGAGGACTATGTCCCTGCCAGCAATGGGGTGATCTTGGCTTCAAACCATATCTGCCTGTTGGATCCCCCGGTAATAGGAATTGCGACTGCCAGGGAGCTGAACTATCTGGCCAAGGCCGAGCTGTTTGATCAGCCCATCTTAGGGTGGATAATAACCGGACTCAACGCTTTTCCCGTAAAGCGGGGGGGGATAGATAGAAATGCTTTGAAGAAGATGGTGGGTTTACTCCGACGAGGGAAAGCACTGCTGCTTTTTCCTGAAGGCACAAGGAGCAAAAGGGGCGAGCTGGGCAGAGCGAAATCCGGAGTGGGAATGCTGGCCCTCAAAACAGAGACACCGGTTGTGCCGGTTCATATCTCCGGTCCTAAAAGCTTTTTCAGAGTTGCTCTGGGAGGTGACAGAATATGGGTGAAATTTGGGCAACCCTTATTCCCTGCAGATTTTAGGCGTAGCGCTGATCACCGCTGCGACTATCAACTGTTAGTCCAACAGGTGATGTCCAAGATAAAAACTCTGGCCGAGGAGAAAGAAGTCCCAAGGGACTGCTGTTGAAGACCTGCGATTGATGAACCTAGCAGAGTGATTTCTAAATAACAATAGCATTGTCATTGCGAGCGAAGCGAAGCAATCTCTAACTTCCTGACAATAAAAAAGATTGCTTCGTCACGGAGCCTGTGCTGAGGATAGCGAAGTGTTCCTCGCAATGACAAATTTGATGCAGGTTATTTGGGAAACGATGCTATATTTGGAAAACCTGAATGAACTCCGAGATAACCGAGAAGATGATGATAGGGTTTCGATCTGGCTTAAGATAAGTTAACACAATAGCCAACGTCTTTCGGTGTTTTTCAGTGTTTAATTTTCCGGTCATGGAATGAAAATCGAACTTGCCAGGGGAACAGGATTTTGCTTTGGGGTAAAACGGGCGGTTAATATAGCCTTAAAGACCGTCAGAGAGGTAGGTTCCCCAGTCTACACCATAGGCCCCATCATCCATAATCCTCAGGTAGTTGAGAAATTAAGGCAGCAGGGTATTATCCCGGTGGCGGAGATCACCGACTTACCTCCGGGAATAGTCATTATCCGCTCCCACGGCATTCATCCTGATCTCCTGCGGCAGATAAAAGAATCAGGCCACAGGGTGATTGATGCTACTTGCCCCTTTGTGCGGCGAGCCCAGAACTACGCAGAGCAGTTGAACAAAGAAGGGTTCAAAACCGTAATCGTGGGAAAGAAGGACCACCCTGAGGTAGAAGGGCTGCTGGGGCATTCTGGACCAAAGGCAGTAGTCGTTTACAATAGTCCTGACTTAAAGCAGTTAGGTGGGCAGGGAAGAATCGGAGTTATTGCCCAGACTACCACTCCGTTTTCTCAGTTTCAGCAGGTGGTTCTGAAGCTATTGGAGAAAACCAAGGAACTAAGGGTATACAATACCACCTGCAGTTCAACCGAGAAGAGGCAAAAGGAGACGGCCAATCTGGCAAACCGGGCAGATCTTATGCTAATCATGGGAGGGAAAAATAGTGCTAATACCTCCCGTTTGGCTGAGCTGTGCAGACAGATAGGAACAGAGACGCATCATATTGAAACAGCAGCAGAACTTTTGCCTGAGTGGCTTGAAGGAAAATCCCTGGTGGGGGTCTCCACCGGTACATCTACTCCCCATTGGGTAATCGACAGGTTAATCAGAAAGTTAAAGACCTTTCAACCAACAACCTGAAACCCGCAGAGGCGGATGCACTCGCCTCTGGCGGCACAAAAGGAGGTAAAAACTGATGGCTGAACAGCAACAATCAGATGCTAACACTAAGATGAGAGGAGGTAATATTCCTATTGACTTAGAAGCAAAGGAGTATTCGAATGAGGAATTCGCTGAGATGCTCCGCCTCTATGATGAAACCCTCAAAGGGATCACAGAAGGAGAGATCGTCAAAGGGGAAGTGATTGCCATAGGTAAGGACAGCATTATTGTTGACATCGGATTCAAGTCAGACGGAGAGATCCTCCTTTCCGAATTTGGAGATTCACCTCAAGTGAAGGTGGGAGACCAGATCGATGTGTTTCTGGAGAATGTAGAAGACCAAGACGGACAGCTGGTTATCTCCAAGCAAAAAGCAGATTTCATGCGAGTCTGGGATCAGATAAAGTCTGTCTATGAAGCCAACGAAACGGTAGAAGGCGAATTGATCCGTCGGGTCAAGGGTGGAATCATTGTTGACCTGCTTGGTGTGGAGGCTTTTCTTCCCGGTTCCCAGATCGATGTAAAACTGGTGAAGAACTTTGACCAATTCATAGGAAAGGAATTTCCTCTGAAAGTCATCAAAGTCAACAAAAGCAGGCGCAATATTGTTGTCTCCCGCCGGGCAGTGTTAGAAGAGGAGCAGACAAAAAGAAGAGAGGAGCTTCTGGCTCAGCTCAAAGAGGGAGATATTCATGAAGGCCTGGTCAAAAACATCACCGATTTCGGTGTGTTTATTGATTTAGGCGGCATGGACGGTCTTCTACATATCACCGATATGTCCTGGGGAAGAATCAGCCATCCCTCAGAGTTGGTAGCCATAGGAGATAAGATTAATGTTATGATCCTTAGCTATGACCAAGAGAAAAAGAGGGTCTCTTTGGGATTGAAACAGCTTACTCCTCCTCCTTGGGAGAGTGTAGAGGAGAAATATCCTGTTGGCGAGAAAGTGAGGGGCAAGATCGTCAGTATAACCAACTATGGAGCTTTTATCCAGTTGGAAGAGGGTGTGGAAGGACTGATTCACATCTCTGAGATGTCCTGGACTCAACATATTCGCCATCCTTCCCATGTGGTGGCTATCGGCGATATTGTTGAAGCGATTGTCTTGAACATGAACAAAGAGGAGAAAAAGATATCCCTCAGCCTGAAACAGGTGGAACCAGATCCGTGGCTCTCCATAGAGGAGCGTTATCCGGCGGGAGAGAGCGTCACCGGCAAAGTGCGAAGCCTCACAAATTTTGGCGCCTTCATTGAGATCGAAGATGGCATCGATGGGTTACTCCATATCTCTGATATGTCCTGGACCAAAAGAGTACACCATCCCAACGAACTTGTGAAAAAGGCAAACAAGATCGAAGTAGTGGTTTTGAACATCGACAAGGCGAATCGTAGAATTTCGTTAGGCCTTAAACAACTTAAGCCTGATCCGTGGAAGGAATTGGCGCTCAAGTTCACTCCTGGCACGGTGACCGAAGGTAAGATCAGCCAGGTCTTGGACAGCGGGGTAGTTGTCGAACTGGAAGAAGACACTGAAGGCTTTGTGCCTGCTTCTCAATTGGGACAACCAGAATTAAAAAAACCCAACGAAGGGTTCAAGGTCGAAGACACATTGCCCTTGAAGGTGATTGAGTTCGATAAGGAGAAGAAGAAGATTGTACTCAGCGTCGAGGAGTACCTGAAAGAGAGGGAAAAGGAGGAAATAGAGAAGTACAAGCGTGAACATGCCCCGAAGCCTGTTACCATCGGCGATATGGTAAGCGAGCCCGAGGTATTAAAACCAGAAGAACAAATCGAAGCGCCAGAGGAACAGAAAGCGGAACCGCCAGTAGAACCAGAAGAGCTGGCAGAACCACCTGCTGTCGAGGCCGAGCTGAAAACTTCTGTCGAGGCGGAACTCCCCTCTCCTGAAACTGAAGCAGCGAAAAGCAAGGAACCGTCCGAGAAGACAGAACAGAAAGAACCGGTGAAAAAACGGGGTAGAAGGAAGAAAGAACCCCTGGTTGAAGCAAAAGAGACTACAGAATCAGCTCAAGACGTAACTGAGCCGAAAACTTCCGTTGAGGAAGAAATTCCCTCTCCTGAAACTGAAGCAGAGAGAGGCAAAAAATCATCGAAGGAAAAAGAACTGAAAAAACCGGCAAAAAAAACGGAGCCGGAAGAAAAAGGAGACTAAAGAAGAGTAACTTGGAAACCAGACCGAAGGCGTCGTTTTTTTCCATCGGTTGTAAACTCAACCAATATGAAACTGAGGGACTTAAAGAGTGTTTTCGCTCAGAGGGATTCGAGGTTATCCCTTTTGGTCAGAAAGCCGATGTAGTGGTAGTCAACACCTGTACGGTCACGACCAAGGGCGACCGTAGCTCTCGACAAGCCCTGCGGAGAGCGGTCAAAAATTCTCCAGGGGCCATTGTGGCTGCGGTGGGCTGTTACGCCCAGATCTCTCCTCAGCAGCTCGCTTCTATCCCGGGAATCGACCTGGTAGTGGGAACAAGCAAAAGAGAACACCTCGTCGAACTTTTAAGGCAAAGACAACAAAATCCAGGTGACAGACCTCTTGTTTGCCGGGGAAAATTCTCAGGTTTCCAGAGCTTTGACATTAGAGGTTTTGACCGCCACACTCGGGCCTTTGTTAAGGTTCAAGAAGGTTGTGACAACCATTGTGCCTATTGCATCGTTCCTTATGCCAGAGGACCGAGCAGGAGCAGGCCCTTAGGGGATACCCTCCAACAGATTAATCGTCTGGTTAACCGAGGTTACCAGGAGATCGTCCTAACTGGAATCTGCCTGGGGAGTTACGGATTGGACCTCCTTTCAGACGGCCAGAGAATAAATCTTAGGGAGCTGGTGAAGAGATTAGAAGAGCTGAAGGGACTGGCAAGATACCGTTTAAGCTCTATCGAGCCCAGCTACATCTCTGAGGAACTGGTGAACCTGCTGTACAGCTCGCCAAAATTCTGCCGCCATCTGCACATCCCGCTTCAAAGCGGAGACACAGAGGTATTGGAGAAAATGGGCCGTCCTTACTCGGCGGAAGAGTACCGGGATCTGCTCTGGATGCTTAAGACACAGATGCCGGATCTGGCAATAGGAGCAGATGTTATCGTGGGTTTTCCCGGGGAAACCCACGACCACTTCCAGAATACCTACAGGTTGATTCAAAACCTTCCCCTCAGCTATCTTCATGTGTTCAGATTCTCTCCCCGAAAGGGGACGGCTGCTTACCAGATGGAAGATCGGGTAGACGATTACACTAAAAAACTCAGAAGTCAGAAACTAAGAGAACTTGACCGGGAAAAGAGAAGAGCGTTCACAAGTTCCTTTCTGGGGCGAAGTCTGCCCGTGCTTTTTGAGACCAGCAGAGATAAACAGACCGGACTGTTGACCGGCCTTACCGGTAATTACATCCGAGTGCTGGCAGAGAGCTCTGATGAACTTATGAACCGGATAGTGAAGGTGAGGCTAGAGAGGATTCAGGGGGAAAAGGTGAGCGGGAAAGTTGAACACTTAGGAACAGTTGAGGCAGCACCCCTGATGGCATAGCTTTCCTTTACTGCGTGTTTCCTTGGTATTCGGAATGCATTTGAGATGAAATCGAAGCAATTTTATATCGAGACCTACGGCTGCCAGATGAACCAGGCCGATTCTGAGCTAATCAGCAGTATTCTCCTCGATACAGGTTACCAGCCGGCACAGATGGAGGAAGCCGACGTCATCTTGCTGAATACCTGTGCAGTCAGGGAGCATGCAGAACAGAGGGTGCTGGGCAGGATCAGCCAGTTGCGCCGTCTCAAGTTGAGGAAACCTGAGTTGATTTTGGCAGTGGTGGGCTGTATGGCCCAGAGGTTGGGACGGAAACTTGCAGAGAAGAATCCCTCTGTAAATCTGATTGCTGGCCCAGACAGCTACCGGCAGCTTCCTGGGATGATCGAGGCCTCTGGCAATGGTCGCCCGTTCGTTAAGACTGAGCTGGCCTCTCAGGAGACCTATTCGGACATCACCCCCTGCCGTCAAGAAAAGGTACGGGCTTGGGTGCCGATTATGCGCGGATGTAACAACTTTTGCTCTTACTGTGTGGTTCCTTATGTCCGAGGCAGAGAGAGAAGCATCTCCCACCTTCACATCCTGAGAGAGATCTTAAGGCTTGCCGAACAAGGATACAAGGAGGTGACCCTCTTGGGGCAGAATGTGAACTCCTATCGAGACGGCCAGGTAGATTTTGCTGAGCTTCTCAGGCTCATCGACCAGAATACGGGGATACCCCGCCTCCGGTTTTTGAGTCCTCATCCTAAGGATGTATCCGAGAGAGTATTAGCGGTGATGGCAGAGGGGAAAAGTATCTGTGAGCACCTTCATCTCCCCCTACAGTCCGGGTCAACCAAGATACTGCAGAGGATGCAACGAGGTTACACTGCAGAACAGTTTCTTGACCTGGTGAGTCGGGCCAGAGAGGCTATCAACGGACTGGCGCTGAGCACAGACATCATTGTGGGTTTTCCCGGAGAGACGGAAGAGGACTTCCAGGAAACATTGAAGTCAGTGCAAGAGATTCAGTTTGACTCTGCCTTCACTTATCGTTATTCTCCCCGCCGAGGAACCCAGGCCTTTGATCTGCCCGACGATGTGCCTCCAGAAGAGAAACGGCAGCGACTGGAGAGGTTGATTTCGCTGCAGCGTCAAATAATGGCAAAGAAACAGAGGAACTTAGTCGGATCCCGTCTGGAGGTGTTGGTAGAGAAGACAAACAGAAGGGGAAACCTGCTGGGTAAAACCAGAACTGACCGG
>DAOVDP010000059.1 GCA_030669445.1 Candidatus Latescibacterota bacterium
TGTCGATGTTTTGGGACCATCCACTCTTGGGTGTCGGGGCCAGAGGTTTCCCTGAATTATTCGACAAATACAGACCTGTTGGCTACCCAGTTTGGTGTCCGGTGAGAGAAAGTCACACATATTTGGCTACCGTGTTAGCCGAGTTTGGTATTGTCGGATTTTTTCTTTTCCTGTGGTTTATAGTTACTGTCATAAAAGAAGGCTTGGCGGGAATCAGAAGTATAGGCGATCACTACTTGAAAATCGCAGAAATTGGATTCGTAGCAGTGTTTATCGCATATCAAGTCAATATGCTTTTCACTGCATACATACATGATAACTTCTTCTGGTTGCTGACAGGAATGCTCTTTGCCACCAAAGAAATCGGCCAGAGGCTGAACCACTCGGACAGAAATGAAGATTCTTATATTGTCGCATCTGTTTCCTAACGAGAGTAACCCTGTTTTAGGGGGCTTTGTGCGGGAAGAAGCGAGATTCTTAAGAAAACACTGTCAAGTGAAAGTGATTGCACCGATAGCCTGGTTTCCCCCTATTCGGGGATTTGGGCGCTGGAGCCGAATAGGCCGAGTCTGCTCACGAGAATTGATAGACGGTCTTGAGATACTACATCCTCGATACCTCTTGTTTCCTCGAAAGATATTCTTCTCGCTGTGTTGGATTTCCTATCTGACCATGCTCCTTTGGACAATAAGAAATGGTGACTTTGATCTAATTCACGCTCATAGTGCCTATCCAGATGGACTTGCAGCTCTATTGTTTGGCAAGGCAGTCAAAAAGCCTGTCTTAATTACTGCTCATGGCTCTGATATAAACCTATATCCGGAGGAAAGCAGGATAGGCAAGATCCTGGTTTGCCTTGCCCTTAGGCATTGCGATGCAGTTGTTGCCGTGAGTAGCGATCTGAAAAATCGGATTGAGAAACTCGGTGTTGACCGTGCGAAAGTGAGGGTAATACACAATGGAATTGACATCGCATTGTTCAGCCCTATGGAGAAGGAAAATGCAGTCAGCCAAAAGGGATTGTCGAGGCGAAATAAGAGGATTCTATATGCAGGTGGACTTCTCCCTGTTAAAGGAGTGGGAGTCTTAATTGAAGCTATGTCGATTTTGGCCATCTCCAGGAATGATATTGAGATGGTTCTGGTAGGAGCAAATAGGAAAGGGAGAACAGACAGAGAGTTTATTCATATGGCTAAGGATCTTGGATTACAAGAGACGGTAATTTTTGTAGACAAGGTTCGGAATACTGAGATTCCTCTGTGGCTGGCCGCGTCTGATGTGTTTGTCCTGCCCAGCCTCTCTGAGGGATTTGGCCTCTCTCTGGTGGAAGCCTTGGCCTGTGGCAAACCAGTTGTATCTACCACCTGCGGTGGCCCTGAGGACATCGTTACTGAAGAGGTAGGCATCTTAGTTTCCTCCGGTGATGCTAAAGCCCTGGCCCGCGCAATTGCCTATGTATTGGATCATCCCGAAAAATACGATCCCGTGAGAATATCCTCCTACGTCCGCCAGCGATTCAACTTAGAGAAGATTGCATCTCAGATTTTTGACCTTTATCGCTCTCTGTGTAAAGTAACCTGCTAAAAGATGGGGTTGTGTCTCTCGAGGGTTGATCGTCCCAAGGTTTCTCCTCTAACCTCACGATTGGGGTGTTTCGGAGTTACCCGTTGACGGGTTTGCGATGAACCGCTAAAACAGTATCTCCGTTTCAAGTTCATCACCTTGCCCCAACAACTTGGAGGTGGCTCGAATGAAGAGATTGTTATTGGTATTGGCGGTGTTGGGCTTAATATCAGGATGTAGTCGGTCACCGACCGGGCCCGATGTTTCTCTGACACCTCAGAATTATCAAGTAATTGAAGAGAGTGCTGTCCCCAAGTTTCAGGGAATATTGGAAATTCCAACGTACGATGGCTCTGGCCAGGCAGTTCACCCAGATATTATTTACCTAAGAGAGGGATTTAGGGGGTTCCATTTCTTCATGGTGGTAACCCCGTATCCCTACGGTGATAATCAAGTTGAAAATCCCTGTCTCTTAGCAAGCAATGATGGTGTGAGTTTCGTTGAGCCCATTTTCGGGATGAATCCTTTAGCTCCTACTCCCCCCGGAGGCCGTTGCTGCCATAACTGCGATCCAAACATTCTCTTTAATTATGAGACCGAAGAATTTTGGATATACTACCTGGAAGTTATCAATCCAGATTACTATGCCTTGAAGCTCCTCCGTTCCTGTGATTTGGAGAATTGGCGTCTCTCCGAACTCATCCGCTGGGATCTTTCAAATGATGACTGTGTTGTTTCTCCTTGCGTATTTAAAATAGATGGAGGGTATGTTTTGATCTATGCCGATGGTAAGGGTCATTGTAACATAAGATACTTAGAATCGCCTGATGGGCTCCACTGGGAAAAGAGGGATGCCATTGAATTAAACATCCCGTGGCCTGATGGTTTTCAACCCTGGCATTGCGACCTTGTCAGTGATGGAACCCAATTCTATCTTTTGGCAAACGGGTGGCGAGATTGTAAGCCTTTTGAACGCCAGAATCTGTATTTGGCTCGATCGTGGAATTTAATAGATTGGACGGTCCTTCCCGAGCCTATAATCCATAGCTCAGAAGAAAAGCCCCTAATTTATAGAAGTACTGGATTGATAGCCCCAGGGAAGTTAATTATTTATTTTTCTCAAAGAACTGCCCAAGGAGAATGGCAGATTGGCTGCAAAAATATTTCGCTGAATACTCAGGAAACTATCCTATCTCTTAAGAGGATAAAGTGTCCCATAGCTCTGAAAATTATTGGATAGGCCGATGAAAGTATGTATGCTGACATCAGCACATTCACCTTTTGATGTTCGGGTGTTCCAGAGAGAGGCAAAGAGTCTGGCAAGATCGAAATGTCACAAAGTGACAATAATAGCACCCTATACTGGCTTGGGTCTTGAAGACCCCAAATTAGAAGGTGTAGAGGTTTTCGTAGTTCCTAAATACAGGTACAAGTTTTTGATGAGGGTTGTTACCATTCTACGACTCCTTTATAAAGCATGGGGAGTTAGAGCAGCTGTCTACCATTGTCATGAGTTCGACATCTTCCTGGGGAGTATTATTCTCAAGCTATTATTAAATGCAAAGATAGTCTACGACGTTCATGAACATTTCCCGGCTAAAGTCTCTGAATATCCGATATTCCCCAGTTTTTCTGCGTCGATTGTCAGGCTACTCCTTGAGAAGATAGAGACCCTATTCTGTCACTTTGCAGATCAGATATTCACAGTCAACAGTACACTAAGAAAACGATTCCTTGGTGCAAATAAATCTACTACTGTCCTGTGCAACTGTCCCTTCTTGGAATTGTACGCGCCGCAAAAAAATCAGACAATGTCCCGAAAATATGGTAACGGCAAGGTAGTAGTATATGAAGGGGCGGTTAGCAGGAAAAGAGGAATAGATAAATTCCTGCTTGCTCTCCCAGAAGTTAAGAAAAGATTCTCTGACATAATGTTCTTAGTTATCGGTGACGTTTTCTACGATGCGAAAGCGAAAAGATGGATTGACAACTATATAGCAACAGAAGGTTTGAACAACAACTTTAAGATAACTGGCTGGGTTTCGTATGGAGAGATCCCTGAGTTGTTGGCGATTGCAAATGTAGGGGTGATCCTATTTCAGCCGGTGTCCTACAACAATTTTATAGGGCTTCCCAACAAACTGTTCGAGTATATGGCTTGTGGCATTCCGGTCGTTGCGTGCGATTTTCCGGAGATTCGGGCAGTTGTGGAGGAATCGCAATGTGGCATATTGATAGATCCCACAAAACCTAACGCAATTGCAGAGGCAATAAGTTATCTCTTAGAACATCCCCAGGTAGCTAAAGCGATGGGAGAGAACGGCAGAAAAGCAGTTGAGAACAAATACAACTGGGGAGAGATGGAGGTGAAGTTACTGAAAGATTATGGGGCACTGGATACAAGAATCCGATCACATAAAAGTAGTGCAACTACCAAAACTTCCCATTGGTTCTGAGTTCAACTGTGAATCGTATGCTCTGTAGAAGGTCTTTATGCTGAACAGAAACCCTCTAATGTTGGGAATTGTTGTTCTGGGTTTGTTTATAGTTACGCTATTTTCCACATGTTCAGATAATGTTGATGTTATAGGTCCAGATGAAATGTACAATATTATAGAGTATGATATAACCGAATTGAATTACAATGAACTACCTTACGCAGGTCATAGCCTGGCTTCTTTTGATAATTATCCCACTGATGATAAGGGAGTAATGATCTATATTCGCCAAGGGAAGAGATATTATCATCCATGGCAAATTGCTCAAAAAGCAATCCACTTCTTGGACAGCTATGTGCAAACAAATGATCCAGTGTATCTTGACAAAACTGAGTTGTTTGCAAATAAACTACTGGAGACCTCTGTTAAATCAAGAGGTGCTGTTTACTTTCCATATCGCTTTGATTTTCTATTACATGATATTGAAGGAGAAAAGATGGTAGCTCCTTGGTATTCTGGAATGGCGCAAGGGGTTGGTTTGTCTTTGTTTGTGCGCCTATATCGGTTCACTGGCAAGGACGAATACTTGAAAACATCTGAAGAAGTATTCACCAGTTTCACTCACCTCAAGGAAGAAGGAGATCCTTGGGTAGTGTATGTGGATGAGTTTGGCTACCTTTGGATTGAAGAGTATCCCATGGAATTGCCGAATAATACATTGAACGGGTTCATATTTGGAATATATGGGCTGTACGACTATTGCCTTGTCAACAACGACAAGAAAAGTAAGCAGTTATTGCAGGCTTGTTTGACAACAATTCGTCAATACATTTCAGAATTCAGAAGAGAATCTGATGTCAGTCTTTATTGTTTGAAACATCAAATACAGAGCTCAACTTACCATAGAATTCATATTAAGCAGCTTGATATGCTATATAGAATCAGCGGTGAGCCTTATTTTAAAGAAATGTCAGAGAATTTCTACAATGACTATCACGAATAAATCTATCTCTTCCATAGCCGTTTGGGGATGTACCTGTTAGGAGTAGAGTAGTAGGGCGGGATTCCCTTCCCGGCGTTATGAAGGTTATATTTCCCCTGTCATTGGAGGAGCACAGCGACGAAGCAGTCTTATTGGAGTCTAACTATTTAGAGATTGCTTCGCAATCGCTCGCAATGACGAATTATTGTAGCGTTATTTAGGAAACGATGTACTAACATGAAAATCTTCAATTTCGTGGGTGCCAGGCCAAACTTTGTGAAGGTGTTGCCCATTTTGCAGGCAATTGCTGCTTATAACTCCGAAGCGGGAAAGTCAACTGATAAGATAACTGAGGTCTTAGTTCACACTGGCCAGCACTATGATTACCAGATGTCTGAAATCTTTTTTGACCAATTGGGACTCAAACCGCCTGATTACAACCTGGGAGTGGGCTCAGGCCCCCAGGGTTGGCAGACAGGGGAGATGTTAGCCAGAGCAGAGAGGGTGCTTCTGGACGAAAGACCAGATGTAGCTATAGTTTATGGAGATACAAATTCTACTTTGGCAGGAGCCCTGGCGGCCGCTAAATTGCTTATCCCAGTAGCCCACATCGAGGCAGGCCTGAGGAGCTACAACCGCAAGATGCCCGAAGAGATAAACCGGATACTGACCGATCGGCTCTCTGCCTACCTTTTTTGCCCTACCCAAAGAGCAGTGGAGAATTTAGCCCAGGAGGGGATGACCACCGGAGTTCACTTAGTTGGCGATGTGATGTACGACGCCCTTCTCCATAACATAGAGATTGCCCAGACAAAATCCCGGATTTTAGCCAGGCTTGCCCTCAAGCCCAAAAGTTATCTGTTAGCCAGTGTCCATCGGGCGGAGAACACCGACGATTCAGAGAATCTGGAGAGTATTCTGGCCGCCTTCTGCCAGTTAGAGCAACCGCTGGTTCTTCCCCTTCACCCTCGCACCAGGAAAAGGATCGCCCAATTAGACCTGATGGCTCTTCTGGAGAACGATAGTAACCTGAAGATAATTGACCCGGTGAGCTACTTGGATATGTTGGTGCTGGAGAGAAATGCCAAGAAAATTCTCACTGACTCAGGCGGCATACAGAAAGAAGCCTATTGGTTGAAGGTACCTTGCATTACTCTCCGCCGGGAAACCGAATGGCCCGAGACAGTGGAGACCGGCTGGAACAGATTGGTGGGAGCGAATAAGGAGAAAATAGCAGTATCGGTGAATGAACTATCGCCTGAGCCCCACACTCTACCGCAGGCTTATGGCGATTGCCACAGCAGTGAAAGGATACTGGAGATACTTGTGCCCAGATCGAAAAAAAATGAACACTGAAAAACACCGAACCTACCGAGAAAGCGGGATTGTTTTTATTCACATTTTCGGTTGTTTCGGTGTTCATTCGGTGTTTTCCAAATCTGAGTTTTGAAGACTATCCAGCCAGAGAGATGAGAATACTCTTCATTAGTCACTATTTCCTTCCCGAAATGGGAGCACCCGCAGCCAGGGTCTATGAACTATCCAGAGCCTGGCTGCAACGAGGACACCAGGTTACCGTTATTACCGGTCCCCCCAATCACCCTACGGGCATACTGTATCAGGGATACAGAAACAGATTCTTTCAAAAAGAGAAGGTTGAGGGTGTGGAGGTAATTAGAAGCTATGTTTACCTGGCACCTAATAGAGGTTTTGGTAAGAGGATAGCTAACTACCTCTCTTTTATGCTAAGCTCTTCGGTAACGGCCCTGTTGAGGACAAGAGAGTGGGATGTAGTAGTGGCCACCTCACCTCAGTTTTTTGCCGCGGTGAGCGGGTATTGGGTTAGCAGAATCAAAGGATGTCCCTTTGTTTTAGATGTCCGGGACCTATGGCCAAAGTCCATCGTGGTGCTGGGGGTTCTGAGAAACAGAGCGTTGATCAAACTTCTTGAGCAGGTGGAGATGTTTCTCTATCGCCAGGCAAGACACGTGGTGGGAACTGTAG
>DAOVDP010000078.1 GCA_030669445.1 Candidatus Latescibacterota bacterium
AGGAGTGGCCTTAGAAGCCACTAAACCGAACTGGTCTATCTACCAGGAACAGAAGAAACAAAAAGTTATGCAAGGAAATCGACTCAAAAGGACGGCGCAAAATCTGGCCAGAGAACTGGGGAAGATATCCTTGACTGCCGCTGTCTCCGTAGGTGAAGAGGACAGGGTATTTGGAGCAGTGACAGCCCAGACCATCACTGAGTTGCTCAAGGCAAAGGATTATGATATCGACCGGCGAAAGATAATTTTAGACGAGCCTATAAAAGCCTTAGGGGTTTATTCAATAGAGATCAGATTACACCCCGAGGTGGAAACAAAGGTCAAACTCTGGGTGGTCAAAGAGCATTAGTCTGAGCTAATATTGGTCTTAGGTCCTCCCCTGGAGGCAGAGATTATGGTAAGAGTAGATGTGTCAGGGTTAGCAATAGATAATCGGAGCAATTCACCCGTGGTGTTATTGAAGGAGGTGGGTGGAGACCGTGTTCTCCCCATCTGGATAGGCCAAGCCGAGGCCAGTGCTATTGCCTTTGAATTGAGTGGGCTAAACTTCAGAAGGCCGCTGACCCACGACCTGTTCAAAAGCGTTCTGGATGCCCTGGAGGTGAAACTGACCAGGATGGTCATCTCAGAGCTTGTCGATCAGACCTTTTATGCTCAGTTTTTCTTACAGATGGGCAAGAAGGTGTTCAAAATAGACGCCCGCCCCTCCGATTCCATCATTATGGCACTGAAACTGAAGGCCCCCATATTCGTTGCCGAAGAGATTCTGGAAACGGAAAACCCATCGGAAGAGGACAACCCAGAGAAAAAGGCTCAGAGACTACGAGATAGACTTAACCGCATTAATCCCGAGGATTTCGGGAAGTTCAACATTTAACTGCTTCCCCCCGTTGTAATCCCCTGCTGTTATCTCTGTTTAAATCGTAAGTTGCCCTCTAATCTTGTTCTATACAGTTTTCCCTATCTTCCTTAAACTTGATTTGTAAACGCTCATGCCGGCAGGGTCGGCACCATGAAGGATGAAAAAAACCAGTTTCTGCTCAAAGGCCCGTCCCCGGGCCGTCTGAGCCCACCCGAGGACGGGTGGGTGAGCATCTATTGCTGCTATTTTCGGAGTAAAAAGACCCTAACCCTGATTTCACCACAGACACAGAGGACACAGAGAGAAATAAATGCAAAATAATCAGGTAATTATATGTTTACTTTTCTCCGTGTTTCCATGGTAGATTTTAGACTTTTTGCGAATCAATCACTCTTAACTATACTTGGTACCGGATTTAATACAATACAGGAGGAAGTTCTATGAAACAAAAAGAGACAAAGACCGAGGTCTTGTTTTGCACAGATTGTTCTTTTATCAGTAACGAATCTGTCATCTTAGAGAAAAAAGCGAAGGCAATAAATGTCCACGGCAAAGAGATTCACGGATGGGTTGTCAAAATAGCGGTGCCTGCCACCGATGGACCTGTTCCGCTCGGCTACACCAGAACTGAGGAGGTGGAGTAGTAAGATGGACGTTTATCAGACGATTAAACAGCGAAGAAGTATCAGAATATATCGGCCAGATCCTGTGCCGGCGGAAAAATTAAATACAGTTCTGGATGCGATGCGACTTGCCCCTTCAGGGAGAAACGCTCAGCCCTGGAGATTTGTTGTGATTAAAGATGCCGGACTGAGAGAGAAATTGGTGGAAGCATGCAATGGACAGCGGTTTGTGGGAGAAGCTCCAGTGGTTAAATTAACCGTTTGCACAACGGTTTCGCCACATCGCCTATTGCAGCCTTAACATTACCTTAAGTCAGAATCATAACTCCAGCAGGCTAATGTATTGAATTCGGCAAGGCGGAAAGTTGGATTTCCCCGGTCACATTTTTCATCTGTTCTGGCGGCTCATTGCAACGATAGAGTATGTTCTTGAGGGCACATACACAATAAGAGTGCTGGCCGGGGTGGGGGATTTGCTGTCACAATTGTGGTATTTCGCCCTGGCAGCCGTGGCAATCGCCGCCGTATTCTCTGTTCTTTTCTCCGGAGAGAGGATGTCGGGATTTCTGGGGAGAAAGAGAAAATCCGCTGTTGCCTTAGCCTGCTTAGTGGGCGTAATATCTCCCCTACCCACCTTTGCCGCTATTCCCTTAATTGCTGCCCTATTTCACACAGGAGTTTCCCTTTCGCCCTTGATGGCCTTCCTTGTTGCCTCTCCCTTGATGAATCCCTCTCTGTTTGTCCTCACTGCCGGGGCGATGGGGATGAGAATGGCACTGGCCAGAACCATCAGTGCCTTTCTGCTGGGAGGCTCCGCTGGAGCACTCACTAACTATTTGTCAAATAGAAATATGCTCTCCTTCGCTGTTGACAGGTCAGAAAATCAGAAACAAAACCCTCTGCTGAACTGCGAAAGTCGATCGAGACCCTCCCTTGAGAAAAACAGCGGTGGGCTGCAAATTCGTTTGTTTTGCAAAGAGTTCTGCAAGCTTTTCGTATTTATCGGAAGATATTTTTTGTTGGGCATCTTTATCGCTGCAATTGTGCAAACGCTCATCCCATCCGGGTGGATTATCTCCCTGTTGGGCAAACAGAGCAGATTTGCGGTGTTAACAGCTGTGGCTATGGGAGTGCCGCTTTATGCCTGCGGCGGTGGGAGCATTCCGATAATAGAAGTGCTCGCACGGATGGGAATGAGCCAGGGGGCTGCTCTGGCTTTCTTTATCTCTGGGCCGGCAACCAAGTTCTCCACTCTCGTTGCCTTGTATGCCACCTTCAACAAGAAGATGGTAGCGTTTTACCTACTTATTACGCTGGTGGGAGCAAGTATTCTGGGCTACGCCTATTCTCTGCTCAATTGAGAAGTGGTTATAAACATCTTAGAAACCATTTTAAAAATGACCACGCACAGAGAGGGTACAAAGAAAAAAATCTATCCACAATGGTCTGTATACTGATGTTATATGAGAGGAATCTAACTAAGAAATAATTGGAGCAGTATTGAGGTACATCGTCATTTGAAAAGAGGAGGTCTAATTTATGGATTTGAGAGGCAAGAAAGCGCTGGTTACCGGTGCCAGTCGTGGCATCGGCAAAGCAACAGCCCTAGCCCTGGTCCAGGAAGGGGCAGATGTTGCGATCAATTATGTAAGTAACGCAAAATTGGCTTCGGAGATAGCAGAGCAGATCAAGGCAATGGGAAGTAAGACCTTATTGTCTCAGGCCGATGTTGGTGATCCTCAGCAGGTGGAGGCTATGTTCCGCAGCATCCAGCAGGAATGGGGCGGGTTGGATGTGCTGGTCAACAATGCTGGCGGCCGCTGCGATGGCTCACTGTTGGAGCTTGACGAGTCTGCCTGGCAGCGGGCGCTTGAGGTTCACCTTCTTGGAACAGCTCGTTGCTGCCGTTTAGCCCTGCCAGCTATGATTGAGAGAAAAGAAGGGGCGATTGTTAACATAGGTTCAGTGGCTGGATTGCGAGGCGTGAAGGGTATTGCAGCCTACGCTGCGGTCAAAGCAGCGGTGATGCACCTTACCCGTTGTCTGGCCATGGAAGTTAGCCAGGATAATGTGCGGGTCAACTGTGTGGCACCGGGGATTATTGACACCGATTTTCACGCTGTCACCCCGGCAGAGGCTAAAAGACACGCCATAGATAACCGCATTATGCTGCATCGGCTGGGCAAACCCGAAGAAGTGGCTCAGGCGGTTGTCTCTCTGGTGAAAAATGATTATATTACTGGTGAGGTCTTAGTGGTCGACGGGGGGTTGACCATGCGAATAGCCTGAAAAAAGTGACAAAATCCAAAGCGTGATCCGTTTGTAAACTTTCAAGAAATAGTTAAACTATATTATGCTCCCAGTAGTAGATCAGTTTAGATCTATCTAAGTCAATGCTGATAAGTTTTGCTCTCGCTATGAAAATTTTGCACATCGACTCGGAGAAAAGCTGGCGGGGAGGACAAAATCAGGTGCTTCTGCTCTCATTATTTCTGGTGAGGCAAGGACACCAGGTGGCTGTGGCCTGTCCTCCGGACAGTCAGTTAGCCAAAAGGGCAACAGAGAGAGGCGTCAGTATAGAACCTCTCCCTATGTGGGGGGAGTTTGACTTGAGGGCAGGGTATAAATTAGCCCGGTTGATCAAAAGGGAAGGCTACCAGGTTGCCCACTGCCACACCGCCCATGCCCATTCTGTAGGAATAATAGCCTCTAAACTGACCAGAATTCCAGCCCTGATTGTCTCCCGTCGGGTTGATTTCCCCGCAGGAGGCAAAGGTTGGCTTAATTCCTATAAGTACAAAGCAGCGGAGAGATTTATCGCCGTCTCCAAAGGGGTTAAAGAAGTCTTAATCAAAACCGGAATTGCAGAAGAAAAGGTAATAATCGTCCACAGCGGGATAGACCTGCGGCGATTTGAAAATATCGATTCTCCTGAAGACCTTTATAAGGAATTCCAGCTGAAGGGAAAAGAAAAAGTGGTGGGCATAGTGGCTGCTTTGGCTCCCCACAAGGATTATCCCAATTTTCTTCGGGCTGCCAGAATTGTGGCTGACCAGCTGCCCCAGGTCAGATTCCTGATCGTAGGAGAAGGCAAGGAAGCAGGTAGATTGAAGCAATTGACCATTGAACTGGGCCTTAAGAACTCGGTCATTTTCACCGGCTTCCGGGAAGATATCCCCAGGCTCCTTTCTCTGTTTGATGTATTTGTGATATCTTCCTATCTGGAAGGCTTGTGCACCTCAATTCTGGATGCAATGGCCGCTGGAGTACCGGTAGTGGCAACTGAGACGGGGGGCATACCGGATGTGGTTAACAACGAAGATAACGGGATTTTAGTGCCGCTCAGGGATCCAAAGAGATTGGCTGAAGGGATCTTAAGGGTGCTCAATGATTCTAACTTGGCACAGGGGATGGTCAAAGCGGGCCATAGCACAGTCAGGCGATTCTCTGCTGAACAGATGGCAAAGAAAACCGAGGAGGTCTACCGTTCTGTGTTGACAGAAAAGCGAGGAAGTGGTGGTGGTGAACTATAGGTTTTTTAGTAAGATATAATTTTTTCGCTCCCATACGCTGGTTTTTAGGATTTTATTTTCAATAAACGAGAGAATTCTTATTGTTAGTGTATTATGTCTGTGTTTTATATTTGATTTTGAATCCTCTTTGACCCTCCAGTCCATCTGTGCTATCCTGTTTTGCATTACCCGGGGGTGGGTCTCTTGAAAAAGAGCAAGATGTTTCAGGCTGCCGTAGTCGAATCCGGCCGTTTTGTCCGGATGGTGAAGTTCTACCCATTCTCTGGGGTGGTGGAGGGAGTCCAAAGCAATTTGTTTCTGTTTCATCCTATCAGGGGGTCTGACCCAGCCGTAGTGGTAGATTTCAGCGTCTGCGGGGGCCACCCTAAGTTTCTTCTCATCTCTGCGGAAGCTCTGGGCACTTTTCCAGGAGCGGACGCCGATGCCGGTCCTCACCACTCTGATTTCGTATCTGTACCAGCCGTGAACTTTCTGGTAATGCCAGTAATCGCCGTAAAAATGTCTGTATCCGAAAAGCAACCCTTCCACCTCGGGGGTGTTTAAATATCGTTCCATCTTTGTTCTTATAATGGGAAGATGTTTCTGGTGCACCACTTCGTCGGCCTGAAGATAGAATGCCCAGTCACCAGCGCAGGCATCCAGGGCAATGTTTGTCTGTTGGGCGTTGATAGCCCCCCGGATAAAGTATCTGGGGTCCCAAACGGTTTCGATGATTCTTATCTTGTCCGAATCAATTGAACGAATTAACTCTGTGGTTCCGTCGTCCGAATCGCCGGCAACGACGATGAACTCGTCACAGATGGGCAGGATGGAAGTGATCGACTCAACCACAGGGTAGTAGAGCTTAATGGCATTTTTTACAAAGGTGAATCCGCTGACTCTCATCTGTTTTTCCGCAAGTTTTAGCAGTCCTCATAAGGCAGGACCTTGAGATTTACCTCAGACTTTTTGGAGGCCGTCGAATAAACCCGACGGCTTCGACAGGTAAAACTATACATTTATCGCCGTAGTGTCAAGCTAAAAAGGAACAGGGATGCAACCGGAAACTGAAATTAACCAACTGCTGGCGCCGATTAAACCGTACGCTAAGGACAGCGATCTGGAGCTGATAAGGCGAGCCTACGAGTTCGCCAGCCAGGCTCATCAGGGACAGAAACGCAAGTCAGGAGA
>DAOVDP010000016.1 GCA_030669445.1 Candidatus Latescibacterota bacterium
AAAAAGTAGCAAAGTTGTCATTCCGAACCCTTCGCCGCTTGTCATTCTGAGCGCAGCGAAGAATCTCATCCTGCTCAGGGCAGGCTCCGTGAGGAATCTGATGTATTGATGAATTACAGTAGCTTATCAGATGCTTCGACAAGCTCAGCATGACAAAAAAGGACTTTTTACGAATCAATCAAGGATGATATCGAGGGCAGAAGCCCTCTCCCACAAGAGAATCCTTAAAAATGTTCCGTGTGGAAGAGCTTTTCCAGGCTCGACACCCTTGAAGGGTTATAGAATCTGAAGCGATAAGATAAGAATAGGAATTTGTGAATATGAGAGATAGCGAGCGAGAGAAGGTTTTTCTGGTCGAGTTTTCTGAACGCGCCCGCAGGGTGCGAGAATACCTGAATTCGGAAGATTACCGGGGAAAATTCTCCCCCAGGCATATATCTGATTCAGCCTACAATTACCTCAATTCCGGAGGCAAATGCTTGCGTCCCGCAATACTGTTCTTTTCCTGTGGGGCAGTGGGTGGAGATGAATCCAAGGCGCTGCCTGCGGCCGCCGCAATTGAGGTATTTCACATCTGGACCTTGGCCCACGACGATATCATAGACAGCGATAAGAAAAGACGAGGTCACCCTACTCTCCATGAGGAGTTCTCTCGGAGGGGACAAGAAGAACTGGGACTGGATCTCAGGGACGCTGTGCACTACGGCCTCTCAGTGGCAATATTGACCGGAGACCTTCAGCACGGCTGGTCAGTATCCCTGCTGACTGAATTGACCCGCAAGTACAACCTGGCTCCGCAGATCACCCTGCGCCTGATCGAAGAACTGAACACATATGTGACCTGTAATCTGCTTTCCGGCGAGCTGCTTGATATTCAATATTCGAGACTTCCCATTCAGTCCTTGAAGGAAAAGGATATTCTCACTATGTTGTCGAAAAAGACGGCAGTTCTTTACGAGTTTGCCGGCAGGGCAGGTGCAATGATAGGACTGGAGGTCTCTGATCCCCATCACCGCTTCGTCCAGGCACTTTCTCTCTTTGCCAGTAAGTGCGGACTGGCCTTTCAGCTCCAAGACGATATCCTGGGGATAGTCGGCGATGAGGAAAAACTGGGCAAATCTGTTGGCTCCGATATCAGGGAGGGAAAGAGAACTACCATAGTCTACTATGCCTTCCAGAGGGCAAGTACTGACCAGAAGAGACACCTGGGTCATATTCTGGGCAACAAGAATGCAACAGAAGAACAGGTGAGGGAAATCGCCGAACTGTTGGTGGAACTGGGAGCAGTAGAGAGGACCCAAAGATTGGCGAAGCGGTATGTGACAGAAGCGCTGGGATACCTCCAAGAACTCCCAGATTCTCGGTATAAAGAGCTTCTGGCCACTTGGGCCAATTATATAGTGAGCCGAGAGTTCTAAATGAAAAAAAGAGGAAGAAAAAAGGGGGGAAACGCGGACGGGCGAGAGGTATCTCTACCTTCTGCTTCAGACTCCCAGCACTCGATATTGGATACTATCGACTCTCCCGAAGATCTTCGGAGGCTACGGATCCCGGAGCTGGCGGAGTTAGCAGAGGAGATCAGGGAGCGAATCATCTCGGTGGTCTCCCGAACTGGGGGACACTTGGCTCCGAGCTTAGGGACTGTGGAGCTGACTATCGCCCTTCACTATGTGTTCAACACTCCGGTGGACAAGATAATCTGGGATGTGGGACACCAGGCTTATGCCCACAAATTGCTGACCGGGAGGCGAGAGGCCTTCGAGTCACTCCGGCAGTACAAAGGAATAAGCGGCTTCCTCCGCAGGGATGAAAGTCCTTACGATATTTTCGGCGCCGGACACAGCAGCACCTCCATATCGGCCGGCTTGGGAATAGCTTCTGCCAGGGACCTGAAGGGGGAAAGCTACCATGTGGTTGCTGTCATCGGTGACGGAGCTATGGGCGCTGGTATTGCTTTTGAAGGCCTGAATAACGCCGGTGCCTCCGGGAGAAATCTCATTGTTGTCCTTAACGACAACCAAATGTCCATCTCCCCCAATGTGGGGGCTTTGGCTCGATACTTCACCACCATAATCACCTCCCAACCCTACAAGAGCCTGAAGGCCGATATCTGGGAGCTGACCGGATTACTACCCAGAGGAACAGGACGAATAAGAACGGCAATCCGGGGAATTGACGAGAGTATTAAATCATTAATTGTCCCTGGAGCTTTCTTTGAGAAGATGGGATTTCGATATATAGGTCCCATAGATGGGCACAATCTCTCTTACCTGATTAGAATTCTTAGGTCTGTCAAGGAGATTTCAGGTCCAGTTTTGGTGCATGTTCAGACTGTTAAAGGCAAAGGATATCATTTTGCTGAAGCCGACGCCTCCCGGTTTCACGGTCTGGATGCCTTTGATAAATCGACAGGCCGCAGCAAAACTAACCGGGCAGGACCATCTTGCTCTGAGGTATTCGGTAAAGTCTTGGTAGAGTTCGCCCGAAAGCGTCAAGATATTGTGGCTATCACCGCAGGAATGACCAAGGGTACAGGGTTAAGTCGGTTTGCTGAAAAATTTCCCCACAGGTTTTTTGATGTGGGTATTGCCGAGGAGCATGCGGTGACCTTTGCAGCGGGACTGGCGGTGGCAGGATACAAGCCAGTGGTAGCAATCTATTCCACCTTCTTGCAGAGGGCCTTCGACCAGATTATCCACGATATCGCCTTGCAGAAATTGCCGGTAGTCTTTGGAGTAGATCGTAGTGGAATAGTGGGCGAAGATGGCCCCACCCATCATGGGAACTTCGATCTCAGTTTTCTCCGCCAAATTCCCAATATGGTAATTATGGCCCCTGCAGAGGAGTCAGAACTCCGAGAGATGCTGGAACTGGCCCTAAACTACCAGAACGGCCCGATAGCTCTTAGATACCCCAGAGGGACGGCCAGAAGAGTTGATTCCAGCAAGAAGATCAAAAAACCCTTAAGGATGGGAACGGGGTCAGTTCTGTGTCAGGGCAAGGACGCTGTTATCTTAGCCGTCGGTTCAATGGTCTGGCCCGCATTGGAGGCAGCCCAGCTTATTAAAGAATACTCCGTGGGCGTGGTCAATATGAGGTTTGTGAAACCCTTAGATAAGAAGCTACTTCGCCGTATCTACCGAAAGGGTTCGAAGATCGTTACTATAGAGGAGAACGCATTAGAGGGTGGATTCGGCTCAGCAGTCATGGAGTTTTACGAGCAAAATGGGATATCAGATGTGAGACTGAAGAGGTTGGGCATTCCAGACAGATTCATCGAGCATGGCCCGAGAGAAATCCTGCTGAGGAAGATAGGCCTTGACACCGAAGGAATTGCCAAAGGTGTACGAAGGTTCCTGCAGGAAGAGACGAAAGTAGTGTAGGGAGCTTGGTTCTCCGTAAAGACAGGACCTACGCCCCATAAAGGGGTTACACTGAGGTGGTTGACTGGAGGGATAATCCTGAGACGCCTGTAGTGCCGGGGTTTATCCCCGGCCTTTAGGGAATAGTCCAATGAAGAGGATAAAAAATATCGGCATTATCGCCAACACAAGAAAACCCACTGTTAAAAAAGTGGTAGGGGATTGTATCACTCTGGCCTGCCAGCAGGGGATAAGGTGTTTCTTAGAGGAGAAACTCAAAGGCATCTGCCCGGGAGCAGGGGAGTTCCTTCCCCCTCAAGAACTTGTCTCCCGCTCGGATGCCATCTTCACCCTCGGGGGGGATGGCACGATCCTCTTCGCTGCCCGATTTACTGGACCTTCCGCTACCCCCTTGCTGGGGGTGAACTTGGGGAGCTTGGGCTTTCTGACTCAGATCGGCCCCGCTCAATTAGAAGAAGCCCTTCGCAGAATTCTCAAGGGAGATTACCAGCTTGACCGGCGAATAACAATTGAAATTGTTTGCGGGGACAAAACCTTTTTCGCCTTAAATGAAGTCGTTATAGAGAAAGGGGCTTCTCTCCGAGTTATCACGATGGAACTCTGGGCCGGAGAGCAGTCAGTTGGCAGTTACATTGCCGATGGGCTGATTATCTCCACCCCGACCGGTTCCACGGCTCACTCTCTGGCTGCCGGGGGGCCGATTCTACACCCCCAGGCCCAAGTTTTGGTCGTAACGCCTATCTCTCTCCATTCGCTGGCAGTGCGTCCCCTGGCCTTCCCTGCCCACACACTCTTTACTGTTACATTAGACACGGAAGGGCCTCAGGCGATAGTAGTCGCAGATGGCCAGAGGGAGTGCCAGATTCAACCAGGGGAACAGATACTGGTGAAAAAGAGCCCTCACACAGTAGACTTGATCGATTTCCAGGAACATTCCTTTTATGATCTGCTCAGGTCGAGATTCAAATGGGGCATTTAGCTGTTTCCAGGAACTATGCTGATAGCGTGAGGCCACGCTGTATGAGACAATGACTCCGAGAATGGCTTGAATTTTTATGGACAGAAATCAACTACCAAATCATAATTGGCCACAAAGACACAAAGGCACAAAAACAGCCAATATTATCTAATCTTAGTGTCTTGGTGCCTTAGTGGCTAAGTCCTTTCCCGAAAGAGATTTTTACATCTATTTCAGGTTATGTTACGAGAATTGCACATCAAAAACTATGCTCTAATTGATGAAATACGGGTGGAGTTCTCTGCAGGCCTGAATATAATTACTGGGGAGACCGGTGCTGGCAAATCTATCCTCATCGGTTCCCTGGGACAAGTTCTTGGAGAACGGGCCACCCCAGATTTCATCAGAACCGGTGCGGACAGATATGTTGTCGAAGCACTTTTCCTGCTTGACGGGACCCATCCGGTGTTTGCCGTCCTGAAGCAACTGGGAGTGGAAACCGAGGCGGGAGAACTCATCTTGCGTCGGGAGACCTCAACCGAAGAACACAGCCGATGTTACGCCAATGACACCCAGGTCACTGCCCGGGCCTTAAGGTCCATCGGCGATCTGCTGGTAGACATACATGGTCCCCATAGCCATCAATCTTTGCTTAAGGTAGAAAAACATGTAGACTTCTTAGACAGCTTGGGACAGATGGAAGAACTTGTGGGGCAGATGGGACGGGAATATCACCGACTCAACTGCCTGAGAGGTGAGCTGGAGGAATTGAGACAGAGGAAAACCGCCGCCGAGGAGAAACGGGAACTCTACAGCTTTCAGCTCAAAGAGATCACTGACGCCTCCTCTGACCTGGAAAGTTGGGAACAACTGGAACAGGAATCCACTGTTTTGGAGAACAGAGAGCGGTTGGCTGAGGATGTGATACAGCTCTATGATCTGTTATATGATGGAGAGGATTCGGTAGCAGAGAGACTGGGAAGGGGTGCTCATTGGCTTAAGGACGCAGCCCGATTTGACCAAATCCTGGCAGAAAAGAACAAAGCCTACGACTCCTTGATTTACGAATTAGAAGACCTCTCATTTTTCCTGCGCGATTACGGTGAGAAACTGCAGGACGATCCCCAACGGTTAGAGGATCTCAGGAGCAAACTGGCAGGACTGGAACAGATCAAGAGAAAATACGGAGAGAGTGTGGAGAAAGTCTGGGAACGAAAGAAATTCCTGGAGAAAGAGCTTGTTCTCTCGGGTAACATTGACCAACAGATAGAGGAAGTGGAAGGGTCCGTTCAAAAGCTGCAGGAAGAACTCTCCCGACGATGCGCTTCGGTTTCTCAGAGGCGTCGGGCCGCAGCTTCCCATTTAACTGTTCAGGTCGAGTCTTCCTTAAAGCAATTGGGAATACCCAACGCTCAGTTTGAGGTGAGATTTTTCGATAGAGAAGACCCCAAGGGAACGGTGGAAATTGACGGCAAGTGGTTCAACCCGGGTCCTACAGGGATCGAGGAGGTGGAGTTCTTTATCTCTACTAATGCAGGAGAAGAGAAGAAACCCCTGGTTAAGATAGTCTCCTTGGGCGAGATTTCCCGGATTATGCTTTCGTTGAAAAGTATCTTGGTAGAGGTAGACGCCATTCCCACTTTGATCTTTGACGAGATCGATGTGGGCGTCTCCGGACGCATCGCCGAGGCAGTGGGCAGAAAGATGAAACAACTTTCTGCCACCCATCAAATCATATCGATAACTCATCTGCCGCAAATAGCCAAGATGGCAGACAGGCACCTCTCTGTTTTTAAGAAGGTCAAAGACGGCAGAAGCACTACCAGAGCGGTAGGATTAACAGAAGAGGAAAGAATCGAAGAGATAGCGAAGCTTTTGGAAGGAGAGCTAATCTCCCAAACGGCGATCAGACACGCTGAGGAGATGCTCCGTCAGAGAGAGAGGAGTACCCGCAGATGAAACGAGCAGCATTGGCAGCAAATCTACTGGCAATAAGCAGAGTGCTTTTGATTCCACCGTTTATTCTCTGTATTATCTTCAGCCAAAGAGATGGGTTTTACCTGAATCTGGCCCGGGTGCTACTTTTCTATGGGGTAGTGAGCGATATCTTAGATGGGCGGCTGGGTGCGTTAGCTGGGAATAATCCTATCGGTCAGTTTTTAGATCCCTTAGCAGATAAATTATGCATAGCAGCGATTTATATCTCTCTTTCTCTGGCCTGGCATAACCCTCCTCTGTGGTTAACTTCCATAGTAGTAGGGCGCTTTCTGGTTGTGCGTTTGCTATGGTTAGTCGGGTTCTTAAGGGCAAAGGAGAAATTGCACTCTTTTCTTCAGAAAAAGAGCATTTTGACCAAGCCTAATCTGTGGGGAAAGGCCTCCTCCTGGTCTCAGGCGATACTTATTGTCGCCATTCTGTTCTCTCTGCCCGGAGGCTGGGTCACCTTTCTCTACTGGACAGTGGCGGCTGTCACGGTGACAACAGGGATAATTTACTTAGTCCAGGGGGGACGAGAGGCAAAGAGGTTGGGCTTAGTCTGAGCGAAATTGCCTTGGAACAGAGGAATTATCGGTTGCTTGATCCTTTCGTAAGAAATCTAAAATCTACCGCAAAGACGCAAAGAACGCAGAGAAAAACAAGGACATAATTAATTGATTATTTTAAGATACCCTCCCTTTGCGTTCTTTGCGTCTTTGCGGTGAGATTTGACTTTTTACGAGTCAATCTATATTGGCAAAGATATGAAAAACTTGTTAATTCTGAAGAGCTTTCTGCTGAAACATAAGGGACAGTTGGTCCTTGGCGTTATCGCCTTGGCGTTCAGCAACCTGTCTGCTCTGCTGGTTCCTCGCATTTTACGGGACGTCATAGATGGTTTAAGAACGGAAATAAGCAGGGGAGCACTTGTGCGATATGCCCTGCTTATAGTCTCTTTGACTATCATTGCCGGTGCATTCAGATTTCTGACCCGTTACAAATTAATTGGCACCTCATTCACTATCGCGTACGAACTGCGCAACCATCTGTTTGCCCACCTTCAAAGACTTTCCACCTCATATTTCAAGAAGATGCGGACCGGAGACATAATGGCCCGGGCGACAAACGACCTTGAGGCTGTGCGAAGGCTGCTGGGCCCAGGCGTTCTAAATCTGCTTAACATAGCCATTATGGGACCTATTGCTATTGGCCTGATGATAGGTATCTCTCCTCGGCTCACTCTGTATGCCATACTGCCCTTACCTTTTTTGACCTTTATCATAGCTGTCGTTCGCCCTAAGATATTTAGCCGCTTCCAACAGGTACAGGAACAGTTCTCTTCACTTAGTGCGAAGGCACAGGAAAACCTGACAGGTATAAGGGTGATAAAAGCCTACGCACAGGAGGAGAACGAGATAAACAGCTTCCGGCAGATAAATCAAGGATATTTAGAGAGAAATATGGGATTAGTGAAGATTTGGGGCCTATTTTGGCCTTTTATAAGGTTTATTGCCGGTATCAGTATGGCCGTGGTGTTATGGCTCGGTGGTCAGCAGGTAATCGCTGACCGTATCTCTTTAGGTCAATTTGTCCAATTCACTAATTACCTTATGATGCTCACCTGGCCTATGATAGCCTTGGGTCAGGTAATAAATCTCCTGCAAAGAGGGTCTGCCTCGATGAGCAGAATCATGGAGATACTGAATCAGAGTCCAGAGATTAAAGACAGCAAGGAGAGAGAGAATATCCGGACACTGAAGGGAACCATCGAGTTCAGAAACGTGAGCTTTGCCTACAATGGAAAGCAAGTTCTTAAAAACATAAATTTGAAGATAAAAAAAGGTATGACCGTAGCTATTGTGGGGCCCACCGGGGCAGGCAAGACCACTCTGGTTGATTTGATTGCTCGGTTGTTCGATGCCACTGAAGGTCAAGTACTCATCGACGGGATAGATGTCAGACGAATTTCTCTGAAACTTCTGCGGAAAAGTATTGGCTATACTCCCCAGGAGAGTTTCCTCTTTTCCGAAAGTATCAAGGAAAATATCGCGTATGGTTTGGAAGATGGGGACGAGCATCTGATTCAACAGGCAGCTACCATATCAAACCTGCTGGATGAGATTGAGGGATTTCCCGAGGGATACAACACTATGGTGGGCGAACGCGGAGTTACGCTTTCCGGCGGACAAAAACAGCGCGTTGCCTTAGCCAGGGCAATTGCCCGCCGTCCTTCAATTCTTATCTTAGATGATGTTTTCTCCAGCGTGGATACCTATACCGAAGACGAAATACTAAGAGAGTTGCGTCAGTTTATGAGAGCCAGAACCAGCATTCTGGTATCACACAGGATATCAACTGTTCGGGAGGCAAACCTGATAGTGGTGCTTGAGGATGGAGAGATTGTAGAGCAAGGCACACACGAAGAATTGTTGGCCCACGACGGTTCTTATGCCAATATGTATCAGCAACAACAACTGTTAGAAGAAATAGCGCGGATGTGAAGGGCACAACTATGACTCATAGCCATGCCAGTGAGTATCAAACGGGTGAGGAAATACTGGGCAAAGCGTATGACCGCCGGCTAATGAATCGGCTTATCAGATATCTTCTTCCCTACAAACTGTTAGTAGTAGTATCTCTGGTTACTATTCTTCTTGTATCTGCCTTGCAACTGGCAGAGCCATATCTGGTGATGATTGCCATCGACCGTTACATAACTCCTAAAGATAGTTCGGGATTGCTTCGCATAGCCGGGCTGTTTCTGGGCGTGTTAATCCTGGGTTTCTTATTTCGTTATATCCAGATTCATATTATGCAACTAACCGCCCAGAAGGTAATGTATGATATGAGGACGGAGATATTCGAGCATCTCCAGGGAATGTCTCTCTCCTTTTTCGACAGAAACCCTGTGGGTAGATTGATGACCCGGTTGACCAACGATGTAGAAGTGCTAAGTGAGATGCTTAGCTCTGGCGTGATAACCATCTTTGCTGATCTGTTCACTTTAATAGGAATAGTGATAGTTATATTGCTGCTTAACTTCAAGTTAGCTTTGGTTAGTTTCTCAGTGCTTCCGTTGTTGGTGTGGGTCACATTCCTGTTTCGGCAGAGAGTTCGGGAGGCCTATCGGGCTATCAGGCTGAAAATAGCCTGCATCAACGCATTTTTACAAGAGAACATTATGGGTATCTCCATCGTTCAGATATTCAATCGGGAAGAGAGAAATCTCAATAAGTTTCGTGATTTGAATCAGGATCATCTGGAAGCCCGTATGCGATCGCTTCTCTATAGCGCAGTATTTCACCCCACAGTGGAAGTAATCGGCTCTGCTGGTGTTGCCTTGATTGTCTGGTATGGCGGTGGGCAAGTTCTCAGAGGTGTTCTCACCTTCGGGGCACTGGTCGCTTTTATCCAGTATGTGAACAGATTTTATCAACCGATAAGGGATTTGAGCCAGAAATACAATATTATGCAGGCAGCTATGGCCTCTTCCGAACGGATATTCAAGCTCTTGGACACAGAACCGGAGATTAAAGATCCACCCCATCCTGTGCCGATGAATACAATAAGGGGAGAGATTGAATTCAGAAATGTCTGGTTTGCCTACCAGGCGGAAAACTATGTCTTGCGGGATGTCTCTTTCCATATCTCCCCAGGGGAGAAAATGGCCTTTGTTGGCCTAACTGGAGCAGGCAAGACATCCATTATCAGTCTGTTAGCCCGTTTTTATGATGTGAAACGAGGAGAGATACTAATCGACGGGGTGAACATCAGAGATATAGTTCAAGGGCAGTTGCGACAACATTTGGGAATAGTCTTGCAGGATGTCTTTCTCTTCTCTGGAAGTGTAGAGGATAACATCCGGCTGGGAGAAGAGAGAATATCCTCAGAACAGGTCCAGGTGGCCGCCCAGTATGCAAATGTAGATAGCTTTGTACAGAAACTGCCTAATCGGTACCAGGAAGAGGTACACGAACGAGGCGGGATCCTCTCTGTGGGCCAGAGGCAACTTTTGGCATTTGCCCGGGCATTGGCTTTCGACCCCAAGATACTTATCTTGGATGAGGCCACCTCCAGCGTGGACACCGAAACCGAAATACTCATCCAGGATGCGTTGTCCAAATTACTCCAGGGAAGAACCTCTATAGTTATTGCTCATCGGCTCTCTACTATCAAAAATGTCGACCGGATAATTGTTCTTCACAAAGGCAGAATTAAGGAGACAGGCACCCACGAGGAACTGCTCGAAAAGAGGGGTATCTACCACCGTCTGTGTCAGTTGCAGTACCAATTCCAAGAGCGGCTTTCAGAACCGATATCCCGTTAGTCCTCCGAGTATGACCTGGAAGTCTCTGCCCAAATGAGATTATGGCCATCCATCAGTTGTATTGACCTTTTCCTTTTGCATATCTTCCCAAAATTATGTATATTGAGATCATCGAAAAAAATAGTTGCAAATTCAACTCTTTTTTATTATTTTGCTGATAACATTTCTATTTTTGACTGCGCCACATTACAACTGCCACAGATTTAGCATCTTATGGGCCATCAGTTAAAGAAAATATATATCTGGCCAGCCATTAAGATATCCTTCTTTCTTTTTGCCATCTTTGGAGTTGCCATAGGCATCGGCTGGGCAGTGCTGATCTCACTTTTCACCAGTTTTCTCCACCCTTTCTTACCAGAGGGATGGGAACTGGCCAAAATCTCGGGTATGTCTCTCTTGGCAGGGGTTTTTCTCTCTACATCAGTCTACGCTGGTCTGGGTGTTGTATTTACAGTCATTGTATGTTTGGTTTACAATGCTGTCGCCAACTGGACCGGCGGCCTTGAAATTGACTTAGATAAGGTAAGATCAGTGCTTTCAATTCCTGATGGCGGAGAGAAGGAAAAATTTACCAATGCCTGAGCAAATGAGGGTGCGTTTTGCCCCCTCCCCCACAGGCTATCTTCATGTGGGAGGAGTGAGGACGGCCTTGTTTAACTGGCTTTATGCCAGGAAATACGGGGGAAAATTCCTCCTGCGCATCGAGGATACCGACCAACAGAGAAATACCCCAGAAGCCTTGCAGGCAATTCTCGACGGCCTTCAGTGGTTGGGGATCCAGTGGGACGAACCGCTGGTGTTCCAGTCAAAGAGGTTGGATATCTACCGGAAATATTGTTATCAACTTCTAAATGAGGGGAAGGCCTATTATTGCTACTGCTCTCCAGAGCTGCTGGAGAAAAAAAGGAGCGAGGCTCAGAGGCAAAAAAAACCCTTGAAATACGATGGTACCTGTCGCAACCTGTCTGAGAAACAAAGAAGAAAACTGGATGCCCAGGGCGTTCCTAAACTCATCCGCTTCCGGGTCCCCGAAGGGGTAACTACCTTCTGTGATCTGGTATACACAGAGGTGAGTTTTGACAATGAGACTATCAGCGATTTTGTGATCCTCAGGTCCGACGAGCAGCCTGTCTATCAGATGGCAGTGGTGGTAGATGACGCCCTTATGAAGATATCCTTGGTGTTAAGAGGTGATGATCACCTCTCCAACACTCCCAAGCAGATAATGCTCTATCACGCCCTGGGATTGCCGGTGCCCCAGTTTGCTCATGTGCCTCAGATCCTGGGCCCAGATAAAAAGAGACTTAGCAAGAGACACGGGGCCACTTCCGTTATTGAATACCAACAGGAAGGCTTCTTGCCCGAAGCAGTGGTAAATTTCTTAGCCCTGTTGGGATGGTCTCCTGGAGACGACCGGGAGAAGATGTCTCGCCAGGAGTTAGTCGACGCCTTCTCTATCGAAGGCATTAGCAAAAAAAGTGCTGTTTTTGACGAACAAAAGCTTCTTTGGCTCAACGGAGAATACCTGAGAGAGCTTTCCTCAGAACAGTTGTGGCAGCCGGTAAGCGAGCGTCTGGTAGAAGAGCGGTTAATCGACAAGAATCTGGCTGTGCAGGAAAAGCAGTGGATTGTCGAGATTATCGACCTTCTGAAAAAAAGGGCAAAGAAGCTTTCGGACTTTGTGGAGATGGGGCGCTATTTCTTCGAAGACCCTTCTTTATACGAGGAAAAGGCGGAAAGGAAATATTGGAAGGATGAGCAGACGACCCGACGACTGCAGTTGTTGGCGGAGGAGCTCGCCTCTCTGGATGATTTCACCGCTCCCAGAATGGAAGAAGTCCTCAGGGTTTTGGCACAACGACTGGAAATAGCAACAGCTACATTAATTCATTCCACCCGGCTGGCGGTCTCCGGAAGGTCTTATGGCCCAGGGTTGTTTGAGCTGATGGAGGTGTTAGGCAAAGAAACAGTTATTCGACGGCTACAGAAAGCAATCCGGTTCTTAACTCAGTAGAGAAGGTCCTTAAAGATTCAACATAAAGCTGCCCCGTGGTGTAACGGCAGCACACCTGACTCTGGCTCAGGTAATCGAGGTTCGAGTCCTTGCGGGGCAGCCAACTTATTCTCGGCACAAATTATGAAAATAGGTGTAGTAGATGGTCAGGGCGGGGGTATTGGCAGCCAGATCATTAAGAGACTGCGCGGCATTTTGGCTGCCGAGGTAGAGATTTTTGCCCTGGGGACAAATGCAGTAGCCACCGCTAATATGATGAGGGCAGGGGCTACTAAGGGAGCCTCGGGAGAGAACGCTATGGTCCTGAACATAGAACAGATGGATCTAATTACTGGCCCTATAGGTATTGTGTTGGCCAATTCGATGCTGGGGGAGCTTACGCCCCAGGTAGCTAAGGCAGTTGCTAACTGTCCGGCACAGAAGATCCTTCTGCCAGTTGAAAAATGTGGGGTGGAAATAGCGGGAGTGGACCACAAGAGATCTATCCCTCATTTAATCGACGAGATAGTCAAACGCATAGGAGAAATACTTGAAAAGAAAACTCTTAAGTAGAAAGGAGGATCAGTTGCGAAAGAAATCCTTCTCTTTGATGATTGTTCCCCACAGTAAATCGTCCATACATGAGGTCAGCCTCTCTTTACTCTGGGTATTGACTTCAGTGGCTATTTTGGTCTTAAGCTTGGGATTTTTTGTCTTTTGCACTGTGGGATATTACCAAAAAAACATCCAAGCCTCCAAGGTAAAGAACCTGAAGGCAGAGAATAACCGGTTGCTTGAGCGGGCCAAAGAGATGGAGTCTAGTCTGGTCCAGTTAAGAGTTGAAATGGAGAAGCTGGCGAAGGAGGATGATGCGTTGCGGGCAGTGATGGGTCTGCCTCAAATCGACCCAGACGTGCGAATGATGGGAATCGGAGGGCTATTGCTGGGCAGTGGGAACACTATTCTCTCCTCCCCAGCTGAGGCCTACGCCGAGGAGGTAGAGTTGGATATAGGCCAGTTGCTGCGTCAGGCAAAGCTGGAAAAGGCAAGCTTCGGAGAGATTAGAGAGAAGTTCTTAACCCAGAGAGAACACCTTGACCACACCCCTTCCATTATCCCG
>DAOVDP010000127.1 GCA_030669445.1 Candidatus Latescibacterota bacterium
AAAACTATCTTTTTCTCTGACAAACCGGATTATGACTTTTGCGCCAAAAGGGATGAGACCACGCGGAAGCTACTGGTAGGAGCGATAGATAAGCTGGTGGCGCGTTGTCTCCTCCTCTCGAATGCTCCTCGCACAATCGTCGTCAATCTCACTGAAAAGGAAAACCTTTCGGTTCTTCACCTCCTCAATCTTGAGGCGGATGCCGGTGCTGTTTCTGTAGAGGACATTGCTGTCCAGATAGCACTTCCTCAGGAGAAAAGGGTTCAGAGGGTTGTGGCTCTGTCGCCTGATTGGGAGGGGGAAGTCGAGTTAAAGCTTGAAGTCGCATCGGACATTTTGGAATTCACCGTTCCTCAATTGAAAATCTACACCGTGGTCGCAGTGGAGTTTGAGGAATACCGGCGGCCTCAAGTCACTGGAGAGGAAACGCAACTTTCTGAGAAGGCGCGGCCTAAAGAGATCAGCAAGCAGGAAAAGGCCGTTGGTGATCTGCTGACTGGGGCGGTATAAAGCGGAGGGAGAACACCCTAACTCGTTATGGAGACATCTTCCGATGAAAACTAATAACAAACCTTTGACCATTTATCTTGAACTGACTGCCTCTGAGCAAGTGGTGAAAGCAGCCTATTCTTTACAGCAAGACCTGTGTTCGATTTGTGCTGACAACGTCCGACTGTCTCGGCGTTGGTCTTCCAGCGCCTGTGTGTTACTGGGCATTTCTGATTTACGGATCGTTGAACAGGTGCCCGACCGACAAGTTTCCTCCTCTGGCAGTTATGTCATTAAGCAGGAGGGTAGGCAACTTAGTGGGGGAGGTCGGGTTTGGATCCGTGGACACGATGAATCTGGATTGATCCGCGGTATTTTTGATTTCAGCCGACATTGTCTGGGAATAGATGCTCTTGGTCATTGGACCGGTCGTCAGGTGGGGACTCGATCGGTAATTAATCTATCTGGAAAAGAAATGAGCAGAGTCGAACCGGCATTTCGGTTTCGTGGGTTTTTCATCGATCAAGAAGATCTCTTGTGCGGTCTGGCACAGCGGGATGGTTTGCTTGAGCTATGGGAGAAGATTTACGAGACTGTGCTCCGTTTGGGCGGGAATATGGTGGTACCGGCCACCTATTTGCGTCTCGACGATCCCCGTATCAAGCTGGCGGCTCAGATGGGGCTCTATATTGCCCAGCATCACATTCAACCATTTGGAGCCGAACCACATTTAAGGAGCTGCAAGGGTGGATCTTCTGGTTCAGGAACCGAGTGGTCCGCTCTTGAAGCTCACTGGCGCAAGGCCATCGAATGCCAACTTGACAAGCCAATGATTTGGAATCTCTCCTATCGTGGAACAGGTGATAGGCCGTTTTGGTTCGATGACTCTGAGGTGACATACACTAATGCCGAACGGGGAGAGATCATTAGCGAAGCTGTTGCCCGGCAGTTCGAGCTGCTTCAGGAGATGGCCGGTCAGAAACAGCCGCTTTGTTGTTTCTACCTCTATCGAGAGAACCAACTGCTTTACCAGCGGGGGTACATTCGTATTCCCCCTGGAGTGATCAAGGTCTGGTGTGACAACGGCTATGGGGAGATGAAAAGCTATTTTCGCGGCGGCAAGGAATTAGACGAAGATCGCTGGGCTACTCCAGAAAAAGCTGATGCTCCATTCATTGAAGCTCTGCCCTCCCACGACCACCCCGGCCCCCACGGCATTTATTACCATGTTTCGTTTCACGACACGGGCGTCAACGAGCGGATTCAATACAACAGTCCTGAACGGATAAAACGAGTGCTTACCCGTGCATGGAAGCAAGGCTGTTCGGAATTTCTCTTACTCAACGTCGGCAATATCCGCGAGTTCGTGCTGGGTATTCAAATGGTAATGGACCTCTCTGGTGATGTTGGGCAAATCGGTGCACCTGATGAAGAATATGTCAATCGCTATCTGGAGGATTGGGGAACCTATCACTTCGGGCAGTCTGTGGCTATTCCTGACTGCTACCGTCGCCTATTTGCAGCCCCCTGGCGATGGGGAGCAGGAGAGGTGGACGATCGGGTGGCTGGTGATTCCATGATGTGCTGGCTGATCCGTGACGCTCTGAAACGTATCTTTAAGGGCGACCCAGATAGTGACCGCTACGAGGTTCCTGTTTTTTTACACCGGTACACTGGCCGGATCGCCCCCTACACTGAATGCTGTGCCGAACTGGCCAGACGAGCGGAAGAGGCCATTCCTCGCTTCCAGCAAGCTGTCCTTAAGGCCGAGAAAACGCTGCCTTCGGTTGAGCAGAGCGGACACGTCTTTTTCAAGGATAATATATTACTCCAGGCTTGCCTGGGGCTGGGGATTTGCCGTATGTTTGCAGCGACCTGCCGGGCAGTGGAGCCATTTTTGGCAGGTGATTGGGAAGCGACGATGCCGCATTTTGCCGAGGCGATCGAAGCTGGCGAGGCAGCTCTCTGTGCCCAAAACGAAATGGATCACCCCCCCTGGGTTCAGTGGCACTCCACGGATATGTTTGTTCAATTGGAACTCACGGTGCGATTGCTTCGCGCTGTAGGCGAACTGCTCTGGGCAAAGTGGTTTGAAGGATTTCGCATTGACGATTACGATGTACCTCACCGGTGGCTCATGTTGGAAGGGGATATCCCGGCAGCCTTTCCTGCGTGTGCAACTGGCTTGCACAAGATATTGCGAACTTCATAATGAATAGGATGTCTCCTCACACAGCAGTGGAAGCTTTGTTCTGTTCAGTAACTTCGAGACTGCGGTTCCAGATGGAATTAGTCAAGGCGACATCGTCGCTGACGCTTTTCGCAATGACATGGAAATGTGACAAAGTCGAGTTACCTTCATACTATTTGAAGATTGGAGGAATCCTTTCCCTCAGTCGCTGAGGACATGAAGGAAAGAATTCCTGCACGCTTCCTCAGAGACCACCATCAAGGAATGTCGGGAGTCCTTCCGCTTGTTCCGAAATTACCCGAACCACTTTGGTTCAACCACCATAATCAAATGCCAGGTTCTAGTAGCACCATTGGCTACTATAATAAGAGCCATCAGGATTTTTTCAAAAATAGGAAATAAAACTTGACAACGAAAGACCAGCAAGGTATATTTTGTATATGAAAAAAACAATTCGTAAAAAAATGGAAGAAAAAGAGAAACTCCTTCTCAGTGCAATAAGAGAGAACCAGCCCATCTCCCGTACCAAGCTCAACCGAATAACTAATATTCGTTTAGGTACAATTACTGATTTAGTCAAAAACCTAAAAGAAGCGGGTTTTGTTATTGAACAAGGAACTGAGAAATCTTTACGGGGCCGGAAACAATCCTTACTAAAAATTAATGGAGAAAGATACCTTGCTTTAGGGCTTGAATTCGATGCTGACAAAATCACGGTTCTCTTGGTCGATCTTAATAGTCAGATTAAGAAAATAAGCGAGGCTGAAATCGGGAAAGATAAAAGGAAAGAGGCGATTGTCGAAAAAATTGTCTCTGTAGCTTCCTCGCTTTGCAAGGGAATTCCTTCTGATAAACTATTAGGATTAGGGATTGCTGATCCAGGGGTAGTTAATAGTAAAGAGGGGATTTCTCTTTTTTCTTCCCTTATTCCTGGCTGGGAAAATGTCCCTTTGGGGAGAATATTAAATGAAAGACTAAAGATTCCAGTTAAACTTATTGCTGCACCAAAGGCTAAGACTATAGCTGAGTTCCACTTAGGAGCAGGGAAAGGTATTAAAGATCTCCTCTTTATTGAATTTGGGCCAGGTATTGCCTGTGGGGTTATCAGTGAAGGCAGGCTCTTGCGGGGCCGTAATGAGATAGCCGGAGAATTAGGGCATACTCATGTAATCGATAACGGGACTATCTGTGCTTGCGGTAGTTATGGCTGCCTGGAGGCAATAGCCGCTATGCCAGCGATAGCAAGGAAAATTAAAAAGAGCATCAAAGCTGGAAGTGAAAGTCTGATTAGAAATTCAGAAGATGAAGAGATTACTCCTTTGCAGATATTTCAGGCCGCTAACAAAGGGGATAAGCTATGCCTTAATATTCTTAGCAAGACCGCTCACTATTTAGGATTAGCTATTTCCAATGCTATTAATCTTTTCAATCCTGAGATGTTGATCTTTGACAAAAGGATGGTTTTATCCGGGGAGTTTTTCCTGGAAGAGATCAAGCAAGTTATTAAAAGACAAGCCCTAAGATTTGCCACGGCCTCCTTAGAATTTGCAGTTTCTCCTTTAGGTGAAAAAGCAGGCCCCTTAGGAGCTGCGGTCCTTATCTTAGATCAATTTTTCCAATCAGGAGAACAG
>DAOVDP010000125.1 GCA_030669445.1 Candidatus Latescibacterota bacterium
CAGAACTACGACCACAATTTTCACAAATGGGGGTACGATTGGCACAGTTTGAAGAGGATACTGGAGGAGACGAACTTCAGGGTCATTGACTGCAATTCTGATGGAGAAAGCAACCTGTTGTGTTGGGCTGAGAAGTGGTCAGCAGAGACAAAGAAGGGGGAGTTAAAATGAATGTTTTGCCAGTAAATATAGTGATTCTTAGCTTCAATACCAAAGAAAGAACGATGCGATGCGTCAAGTGGTTAAAGATAAACACGAAGTATCCTAATTATAAGGTCTTAGTTATTGACAATGCCAGCACAGATGGGAGCAGGGAGGCACTTAGGACTATTCCAGATATAGACTTGGTGGAAAATCCCATAAATGTTGGAGTCAGCAAGGGATGGAACCAAGGCATCAAGGCTGCCATGAAAGAACAGCCCCTTAGTGGTCGCTATATTATGCTGCTCAATTCGGATACCCTAATGGCCTCAGGCTGGTTGGAAACCTTGGTGGGGGTGATGGAAACAGACGACAAAATTGGCGTCTGTAGTTATGGAGACATGGCCAACCCCAATCGTCCAACGCTTACGGATGTGGAAAATATCAGCTTTGTCTGTCCCCTGATAAGGGGCGAGGTCTTTGAGCAGATAGGGCTGTTTGATGAGAGGCTCTTCGCTTGGCATTCGGACATTATTTTCTGCCGGGAGGTTTTGAATGCTGGCTGGCGAATAGTAGCAACACCAGAGAATCTAATCTATCATTTCGGCGCGTCTTCGGTGACCGAACTTCTAAAGTACCTCATGGACAAGGACGCTGAGATGGCAAGCAAAATCCGATTGGAGAACACTCATGCCCCCCATTGATATTATTCTTGTAAACTACAATGGGATGGAATATCTCCAACTTTGTCTATATAGCGTCAAAGCCAACACTTCCTATTCTGACTACTCCATCTATATCTGGGACAACAGCAGCGAAGAGCCCGACCTTGCGATGCTTCGTCTCTACAACAGTTGCTTCAGTGATGTCAATGTAACTTTTCACAACAAAAACATAGGACCAATTGCCGCATGGAATAGAGTGATACAACAACTCAAGGACAAACATGGCTCTTTAGGGGGTAGATATGTTGTTTTCTTGGGTGAGGATGTCGTCTGCAGGCGGAATTGGTTGAATACCCTTGTGATGCGGGCTGATACCGACTCCCAAGTGGGCATAGTCTCCTTCGGCAACCTGTGCAATCCTCAAGTTCCTAGTTTGCAAGAAGTCCCCCATTTTTCCTTCGATTGTCCTCTTGTGAGAGGAGAGTGCATTGAGGATTTGGGGGGATTCGATGGCAGGTTCTTCTATGCTTTTGCCGATGGCGATTTTTGCAACCGGGCAAAAGAGAAGGGATGGAAAATTGTCGCCACACCGGAGAATTTGGCGACCCATTTTGGGGCTTGTATTATAAGAAAAATAGAAGATTGGCCGGAGACTCTAGCCAGGGACTACAAAACTCTGGGGAGAATACAAAGGGGGGAGATTTGAGGATATGCCTCATATCTCCGCCATCGCCCGAGCTGATAGAGCCGTTGTCATTTCCGCCGTTGGGATTGCTCTATGTGGCCGCCCTACTGGATGAGCATGATTTAACGATATGCAGTATAGATGCTGGGGATCAGATACCGAAGGATTCTGATATATATGCGTTCACATGCGCCACCACGCAGGTGCCCTGGGTGAAGGGAGAAATCTTAAGGATAAAAAAGACCAATCCAAATTCTTTTATTATCGTTGGCGGTCCCCATCCAACCATGACAAAGCAGAGTCTTGGAGCCGATTGCTGCTTCATTGGAGAGGCCGAAGTGAGCATAAACGATGTGGTAAAGGAACAGCAGAGGGGTATTGTCTTTGGTGAAAAACCGGAGAAGTTGGATAACTTTCCATTCCCCAAAAGGGATGCAGACTTTCTGTCAAAATATTATCACTATTTGGCGGGCAAGAGAACAACTTCGATGGTCACGAGCCGGGGGTGCCCGTTCAATTGTGCCTATTGCTGTGGGGTGAACAAGCCAGTTAGATTTAGAAGCCCCCTTTCGGTCTACAAAGAGGCAAGGCAGATAAAGGAACTTGGATACGATTCCATAGTATTCTACGACGACATTTTCACATTGAGGAACCAACGGCTGAAAAAAATGTGTGATTTGATCAGCCAATTGGATATTCAGTGGAAATGTTTAAGTCGGGGCGATTTAGTAGACAAAGAAATGGTGGATTGGATGGTCAAGGCTGGATGTATTGAGGTTTCTTTCGGTGTTGAGAGTGGTAGCCAAAAAATGTTGGAGAATGTGAATCGGCATGTCAAAACAGCGGACAGCATAAAAGCAATAAGGATGTGCAACGACGCAGGACTGAGAACGAGGGCGTTCTTTATCATTGGACTGCCTGGAGAATCCTGGGAATCCATAGAGGAGACTAGGCGGTTCTTATTGAAGGCGCAACCCACCACATTCAATCTCAGCATGTTCATGCCCTATCCTGGGAGCGATATTTTCGAGCATAAGGAAAGATATGACATAGAATTCGACAAAAGCTTGATTCTTGAGCATCCAGAGGAGCTATGGTATCAAAGAAAGTTTGACGAATACACATGTCTTGTGAGAACGTCAGCGATGACTTCGGAGGAGATTCTTAAGACTCGAAAACAGCTCAGCGAGGAGTTCGAGGAAGAAGAGAGATATTGGGAGCGCAAAGATGATAAGTGAGGAGTCAGTCAAAAAATTAGCTAAAGTTCTTAGATTCATTATGCCTGTTCAGAGTGTTGGGGAGACATTGTGGATATGCGATATTTTAGCAGAGCACTCAGCAAGAAATGTGCTTGAAATAGGTACAGGGTGGTCTACTGTTACTTGGGAGCTTCTATTGGAGCCAGAGGTATTTATTGTCACAGTGGATATCCGTCCTGGACTCTTGCAAAGTATCAAGCACTGGGTTCACCCAGAGCACATTCGTTTAATCCAAGCCGACTCCAGAGATCTAGAAACTGTTGAGAAGGTGAAGGGATATTTCGCCTATGGAATGGTTGACTTTCTGTTCATTGACGGTGAGCATGCATATGAGTTTGTGAAATCTGACTACGTAAAATATAGCCCCTTTGTTAAGAAAGGGGGCATAATTGCTTTGCATGATGTGATAATGCAAGGGCCTGGGCGTGTTTTAAAGGAGGCTGAGGACCAAGGGTTGACAACAGAAAAATTCGGGGAGGCTTGTGGCATTGGACTGATTTTTAAATAGGAGGGTAAAATGAGAATTTTGATGGGTTTTAGATATGGCAACATAGGACCAGCGGACAGAGTAAAATATGCCCTCAAAAAGATGGGGCATGAGGTAATAGCCGTTGGCCCCAGCACAGATCCCGTAGTGCGTCAGGACTTGGAGGAGCCGGATATTTTGGAGAGCCAAGATGCGGGCATTTATTATTATGACACAAAAAAGATCATTGATAAGTTTGGTCAGTTTGACTTCATCCTGCAGGTTGAGCCTGGAACCTATTTCTACAATTTAGACACGGCGAAGTGCCCTAATGCTATATGGGTAATTGATACGCTTCTCTTACAGAATAATCCGTTCATCCAGAGAATGGGAGGGGGAGAATATATTGACCAGTTGGGGCGTATCTTCACATCAAAATATAACCATATACCCCAGTATCATGAATGGGGGATAAAACACGTTTCCCACCTGCCGCTCGCATGCGACCCCGATATGCACAAGGAGGTTAAGGCAGAAAGGGTATATGACATTGTTTTTCTGGGTAACACAACCTACGAAGAGAGGGGGCATTTTCTTGACCTTCTACGGTCAAAGTACAACACTTTTATTGGAACTGGATTCATCTTCGATTTTTATTGTAGCAAAGTCGCCCAGGCTAAAATCTGTTTCAATCATGGTCATGTTGGTGAGATGAATATGAGATTCTTTGAGCTGATGGCGATGGGGGCTTTTCAGATTTGCAACATCGTTCATGGGCAGGAGTTGCTTGGTTTTGAGGACAGGATTCATTTGGTTAATTATATTTCCGATGAGGATTTAATAAACACGATTGGTGAGTTTCTTCACGGTGGCGACGAACCCTTTCTTGTTGAGAAAAGGAGTAAAATTGCACAAACGGGCAAACAAAAAGCGCTGGCTGGACATACATATCAACACAGGGCTGAAGAAATTTTGGAGGTCTGCGGCCTATGCTAGTTAACGGTTTTTACTATGGCGATGGGGATGACAAGCACCCCGGGATGGCGGCTTGGACTGCCGAAGTCAGCAGGATAATCAAGTATTGCAAAGGCAGTGGGATTGATATAGGGGCGGGTGGCAGAACGCTATATCAAGATACTGTA
>DAOVDP010000038.1 GCA_030669445.1 Candidatus Latescibacterota bacterium
CTAAGGTTGACTTGGTCTCTGCCCCCGAGTTGGCTATAGAACAATATCGCTTTCTGTCAGCTAAAACAGGGAAGGACCTGACAGAACAATTTAAGGTGTGAATCTCACCTTCGGAGATTTTGAGAGTTCAAAAATTGCCTAAAATTCAGAGATTTTGGGCAAACTTGACAGTCTTTTAAGGTTTTGAAGTTCAATTTAGGCAATTCACTTCGTAGCCGAGCTTTCTAAAGCTCGTTGACGAGGCTGCGAAGTTTGGAAACTTCGGCTACTGCACTAGTATAGCGTTTCGTTAAAAACTTGTCATTGCGAGCGTTAGCGAAGCAATCCCGTGGTGTAGTTTGTGAGCCTTGTTAGAGATTGCTTTGTCGCTTCGCTCCTCGCAATGACAGCGTAAAGGTTTTCATGAAACGTAATACTAAGCCGACAAGGAACTCAACGGTCAGAGAACACGACCAACTTTCCAAACCCAGAGTAAAATCTTGGAACATACACCAACAGAGGGAGTGCTTATGTATGCAGTAATAAGGATGGCTGGTTTTCAGTTCAAGGTGGAGAAACAGCAGCAGATTCGGGTACCTAAGTTGGATCTACCAATAGGGGAGAAGATCACTATTCCAGAGGTTCTCTTGGTCTCAGACAATGAGAAAACAACGGTGGGGACCCCCACTGTTCCCGGAGCAACCGTGGAGGCAGAAGTTCTTTCCCACGGAAGAGGAGAAAAGATTACTGTGTTCAAAATGAAACGAAGAAAGAACTACAGACGTAAAAAGGGACATAGGGAAAACTACACCCGGATTTTGATCGAAGCTATCCAGGTAGAAAAAAACGGAGGAGGTGAATAATTATGGCGCACAAGAAAGGAGTAGGGAGCTCTCGAAACGGCAGAGAAAGTCATTCTAAGCGCTTAGGAGTTAAGAGATTTAGCGGACAATTTGTGAGCCCCGGCACTATCCTGGTCAGACAGAGGGGCACTAAGATTCATCCCAGTGTCAATGTGGGTAAAGGCGGAGATGACACCCTATTCGCCTTAATTGCCGGCAAGGTTTGCTTTGAGAAGACCGGCCGGGGGAGAACCAACGTCAGTGTGATATAAGTGAGGACAATTTATCTGTCGTTCTCACGACTATCATCGATAGATTTCTTATGAAACGGAAGGAGATGAGTTAAATTGAAGAAAGATATCCATCCCAAATACGAAGACGCTACCATTACCTGCAGTTGCGGTAATTCGATTAAGACCAGGTCCACGGTAAAGAACCTGCGAGTGGAGATATGCTCGAAATGCCATCCTTTCTACACCGGCACCCAGAAGTTGGTGGACAGCGCTGGGAGGGTGGAGAAGTTCCAGAAAAAATATGGCCTATCTCCAAATAAGGCTTCAGAAAACCAAGCAGAGAAATAGTCTGTTCATAAACTCAAAGCACGTACACCTTACTGGGTGAAGAAGCCCACGATTTTAATCGTGGGTACCAAAACAAGAGAATACATGCAATCGATTCATCAATTTTTGCTCAGGTGCCTGACTTAGACCCACGAATAAATTCGTGGGCTGCTGTAGGGTGAAATTCCGAATCTTAGGTAAAATATGTTATTCGACAAACTCGAAGAAACAGAGAACCGATACTCAGAAATAGAGCGGCTTCTAACTGACTCCCAAATAATGAAACAGAGGGAGCGATATCGTGCCCTGGCTAAAGAGCACGAGGAATTGGGCGAGGCTGTGGTCCTCTACCGCCGTTACAAAGCTGTGCTCAAAAACTCTCAAGAGGCAGAAAGGATTCTCAACCAGCCCAATGGCTCTGAAGACCCTGAGCTGGTAGAACTGGCAGAGGCAGAGATCCAGGAGTTAGGGAGAGAAAAAGAGGGACTTTTGGAGCGATTACAGGAACTCCTGGTTCCCAAAGATCCCAACGATGTGAAGAACTGTATGATGGAGATCCGCGCCGGCACAGGTGGAGAGGAAGCCAGCCTGTTCGCTGGCGATCTCTACCGGATGTATTGCCGGTATGCTGATCGGCAGGGTTGGCAAATTGAGCCCTTAAGCTCCGCTCCTACCAGCTTAGGTGGATTCAAGGAGGTTATTTTCGCCGTTTCGGGCAAGGGGGTGTACGGAAAACTTAAATATGAGAGTGGTGTCCACCGGGTGCAGCGCGTGCCAGTTACTGAATCCGGGGGCAGAATTCACACTTCAGCATCCTCAGTGGCTGTTTTGCTGGAGGTACCAGAGGTTGAAGTCCAACTCGACCCCGATGAATTGAAAATAGAGGTCTTTCATTCCTCTGGACCGGGAGGGCAGGGCGTCAACACCACCGATTCAGCGGTCAGAATAACCCATACCCCTACTGGGCTGGTAGTACAGTGCCAGGATGAAAGGTCACAGCATAAAAACAAGGCCAAGGCCCTTCAAATATTGCGGGCCAGACTTCAGGACAGGGTCCAAAGAAAATTAGAGGAAGAGATATCCCAAGACAGAAAACTGCAGGTGGGCTCCGGAGATCGCAGCGCCAAAGTACGAACCTACAATTTTCCCCAGAACAGAGTAACTGACCACAGAGTAAACCTCACCCTGCATAAATTAGATCAGATACTCCAGGGAACTATGGATGAACTTATCACCGCTCTACAAACGGCTGATCGGGCAGAGAAAAGAGAAGCTGCTTTGGGAACAACGGAAGGCCGATGATAAAGTCGACCTTTAGGTGGATAGAGAAAGGCAAAATCGCTGGGTCTGCCAAACCCGTAGAGAAAACAGACATAGATTGGTTATGTCGACAGGGGATAAGAGCTGTTGTCTCTTTGGAAAGATTTTCCTCGGAGCTTTTCCTTGCACTTAAGCAGAAGGGAGTCGAATACCTGGTTCTACCTGTTGAAGATGGCGGTGTCCCGATTCCACAGCAGGCAAAGGAGTTTTTGAAATTCACTGAGGAACAGATTAACAAAAAGCACAAACCGGTTCTTGTCCACTGTGCTGCTGGTCTGGGCAGAACCGGTTTAATGTTGGCCCTTTATTTGGTAAACAAGGGGGTAGATGCTAAGCAGGCTATAGATAGGATCGGGACCTTAGAGAACGCTGCCCAGAGAGAGTTTGTCTTGCAATTTGTTGCACCCCCCCCAGATGACACCTGTTTATCCGCTCTTAGACCTTCCCAATGATTTGCTGACTAAAATACACTCACCCTATGGGGGGAATTGGGTCTTATGAAAAAACATTGCAGCTCGAACAGGATAGGAGAAAGATCAGGCCCAAGACTGCTTTCCCTCCTCCTTATTCTGATGCTCTGCTGGGCAACCAGTTGTACCCGTAGCACTCAACCCGGTTCCCGTGACGGCAGAATATTCATCCAACTCAACCTCTCATCCCAATCCTGGTCTCACAGCAGGGAGGGATACCTGAAGATTGTCATTGAAGTACAGGGATGGGATCCCATTGAGAAATTTATATTTCCTCTTGAGTACAGTGAGTCTGAGCAGTTGATAAAGGAGCTTGGCATAAAAGGAGAGGATATTCTTAACTGGAATCATATTCGGGGCATATCTACTGACCTTACAGGTAAACTAATAAAAAGTGGAAAGGGCGTGAGGGTGACACTCAACGAAATGGTGCCTTCTCTGCTTCGGGATGCAAGCGTGATATTTCGTGTTGGCGGAAATGTCATACTTGAAGTATACTTTGCCAACCTTGAAACCTCATACAGCCCGTTGAGCATCAGGCGTATTTAGTGACCAGCGAAGAACGGCTTTTGGGAAGCATTCCTCAGCAAGTGCCGGCTTGCGTTTACGCTGGCTCAGTTTTACGATCTCCCGGGCATATATCTCCTCTGGCACCCGATCAACCAAGAACAGCTTCTTTCCCCGGGATGCCTCTACTACTTCTTTAGCCCTTCGCAGTTTCACCTCGCTTATCTCTCTCAGCGAAGTCTTACCTCCTCTCAAAACGATCATCTTTTGATAGAATCATTACTATTTTTTTGATTCCTATGTTGTGAATTCTTGATGGATTACTGGTTATTCTTGGCGAAAGTTAAAAAGTTTCTTATCTTTTTTGCTTGACAAACCATTCCGGTTTGTTTAGATTTTTTATTGAACTTGTATGTACAAGTAACAACAATTTAATTCTTCTGTGAGATAAGATCCTGTCAAGTCAGGGGTTAAAATGGAAAGTAGAAGGTCATTTGCTTTGGACAAGAAAAGCCCAGAGCCACTTTACGAGCAGGTCAAAAAATATATAATTGATGGAATTAACAGGAGTCTTTTTAACCCCCATCAAAAGGTGCATTCAGAATGGGAGTTGTCATCGAGATTTGGTATAAGCAGGTCAACTGTCAGAAAGGCTTTGGATGATCTTTGCCACCAAGGAATTCTATTTAAGATCCAAGGGAAGGGAACATTCGCCGAAGATCCCAGAAATCTTAAGAAATCTCCACTTATTAAGGGAAAACCATCTATTGGCGTGGTGGTTTTGCTTCTTAGAGACCCTCTGATCTCTCAAATAGTTGTGGGAATAGAAGAGACTCTCTACAAGAGTGGATTTCAACTGATCTTTTCTCACTCTGACAGACACGAGGCCGTTGAAGAAGAGAAGATCAAGACCCTCAGGAAGGACGGAGTGGAAGGAATTATCCTCTATCCAGCAGACCGTGAGGTGGATAATCGGACATTGCGAAAGCTGAGAGAGGATAGATTTCCCATTATTTTCGTTGATAGATATCTGGAAGGATATGAGATAAGCTCAATCATTTCAGATAACTATGGAGGTGGGTACAAAATCACAGAGCATTTTATCAAACATGGCTACAGCAAGATAGGGTTTTTTGCTCCTCCACACGCTGGGATAACATCGGTTGTTGCAAGATTTGGAGGGTATTGTCAAGCTTTAAAAGATTATGGTATAGCAGTGAAAGACTCCTTGGCTGAAAACCCCATAGATGTCTCTGTGCCAGATGACTCCTTAGCCAACTGGGCCAAATATAGGCGGCGAATAGAAAGGTATTTAAAGGAAAATAAAGGCATAGAAGCAGTGTTCGTCTACAACGACTATTGTGCTACGGGATTTTACAGTGTTTGTCATGCAATGGGCATAAGAATCTCCCAGGATTTGGCCATAGCAGGGTTTGATGATGTCGGTGCATCCAATCTTATTCCCCCACTGACCACGGTTCACCAGGATGGCTATGAGATGGGAAGAAGGGCAGCTGAGATGATTTTGCAAATGATTAAAGGTGGAGAATGCCAGGAAAGGCAAATCATAGTTCCCATTGAATTGAAGATCAGAAAGTCGTGCGGCTGCTAAAAAAGATCGCTTGGTATGTTCTATCTTGTTGAAGTGCTTACATTGGGCTGACAAGTTCCTTCTCAGGATGTGTCATTACGGGCTATGCTGTTAGTGATAAGCCACAGCACATTTTGCTGCTGAAGAATGCTTCGGTTGAAGTAGTACAGTCATTAGTTTCTGTCCGAAAAGTACGTATCTTCGTCTCTTAGTGTCATTGCGAGCGACTGCAAGGAGCGAAGCAATCTCTTTAATATCAGGGGATTGCTTCGTCGCGGAGCCTGCGCTGTAAACAGGGAGCCCACAGAAATTCTCTTGCGGAGTGGTTTTAAGTAGACATCAGAAGTCATTTTAAAAATGCGCGCCATACATAGTAAAATGCTTGACAAACTCGAAAAATTTTTATCCTTAGTGATGTATCCTAAACAGAGAAATCTCGGAAGGTGGTATTTAAGGACGTTTTTGCTGGGTGGTGTTTTCTGGTTGGTGGGCATGACCTTTTTGGGCTGCGGCAACCCCACTGAGCCACATTTCAAGGATGGGAGGTTGTATTTCGTAAACAATAGTCGACTCTGGCCCGGCACCAGGCAGCGAATATACGCCGTTTTCGAGGACCGCCGGAGGGAAATCGATTTTAATATGGATGACAACGCTGAGCTGACAGGGGTGGGAGCGGTCGAGATCAGCGAGGGGCCGCTTGCTGGTGGAACAAAGGTAACCGTTGGGTGTCTGTACGGGGACCCGGGCAATATACTTGGTCCTGCTGAAATATCCCTCACTATTGACGGGAACATGACCGTTGAGGCATATGAGACGGACTGGAATAGTTACCAGGGCGACATTGCCCTTCGGTTTCACAGGGGAATTTTCAACGGCCACGATCCAGCAGCAGGGAGTTAAAACAGATTTCTTGTGAAAAACTCTTAAAAAACTCTTGACAAGCGAAGCTTGTATTGATAGAATTACTCACTGGAGAATTGGCTATCTTTTGAGCAATCCTTTTGGGGTCTCCAAAGATAACCTTTGTTTCTACTGAAACGATTCTCCCTTTCTTTCTGGTTTTAACAACCTGAGCATAATCTAAGTTGGGGTCTGGCACCCAGGTTTTCTTAGTTGGCCTTCTCCCTTTACCCTTGTAGGCCTGGGGAACCTCCTTGCCAAAGGTTTTTAAGATGACCTCAGGATATAAAGGAAGTTCATCTGAAGTAGACAAAGGGATATTGCTGTCACTGCGTTCTTTGACATCACCCAGGAACTTCTCCGCATCTTTGATAGTGTGTTTGCCAACTGAGAACGAAACTAATACCTTGAGCCTGGGTCGAAAGCGCACCAAATCCAAACATCCCCAATTTGCGAGGAGCGTCAGCGACGAAGCAATCCCCTTGTTTCTGGTAGGGGCGCACCGGTGTGCGTGCCCAAAGTTGGACTCGAAAAGAGGTGAGAGTAAATGGGAAGATTGAAATCATACCGTTATTCGCTGGCATTGGGCATATTGCTATGTTTAAGCTCTTTTCTGAGTATTGGCAGTGTGCGAGCGGGCACTTATCGCATATATCGGAAGTCCCAGTGGGATAAATGGACTTTTCCCAAAGGAGTTGTAAAGCTGGAGGCCGACGGCAGGGTGAGCCTTGTCCGTCTCCATGCCAGAAAGGACAGCCTGAATGCTTGCCTGAACGCAGATGAGTTTAAGCACTGGAGTATCGCTAAGAAGGACACCGTTACCGGGGGTATAAAAGAGGCTCGTTCAAATAGATGGGATGCTGGGAAGATTATAGACGGCGATTACAACACCTACTGGAGTCCTGACCAGGGGGACGATTTGGAGGATTGGTGGATCGAAGTTGATCTGGGCCGTGCGGTGGCCGCAGCAGAAGTTAGGCTGGTTTTCGCTGACCAAGAGGGCGCCAGGCCATTCAGAGACTTCAGCGTATACAAGTCTGATGGAGCACGGATATATGCAGGTTCTGATATAGTTGAATATACACTTGTAGGGAAAACTACCAGGCCAAATACAAGCTCGGTTGTGAGGTATGAGCTTGGCTTCTGCAAGACCGATACTACCCGTGCAGGAGGTGAGGTGACGCGGGCGCTTGACTTTGACCAGGTACAGTACGTTAGAATCATCCTCGACTCTAAAAGCGAGAGCCCTGCGCTGGCGGAGTTAGAGGTCTACACGCTGGGTGATAATATTGCCCTGGGGACTGATCAACGCGGGGGGAGTTTGGTGGTTCACTGTTATCAGCCGAAGGGCCATCCACTGTACGATGGGGATCTGACCACAAATTGGCTATTTCCGCTCTTGACAGATGAGAATTGGGACAAAGGTAGCGGTACGGACCCAGATGCAGGGCCATATTTTGAGTGGGACTTAGGTAACCTGTTCTGGCTGAACCAAATCGTGCTCTGGTTTGGGGGGCCCGGCTTTGCTATGGGTAGATATGGGTCTGCTACTTATGCTGAAGGCTATATCATAGCAACCTCTGATGGGTCGAAGACAACGGAGGGAAAGTTCGATTATGAATTGGTAGCCGATGTATGGAACAGGGACATGCCTTATCAGTATAACTTCAGCCACGGGTTTGAACGCCGCAAGGCACGCTACATCTTCTTCCGACACGCCCACGGAACAGGCAACTGGCGTTCTCGGGGAAGCTCGGGTGCCATGTTGCACCAGATACAAATACTCGGTGAGGGCTATCCCCCAGGTGTGACTTTAACCTCTGACTTTATAGACCTCGGGAGAACGAAGAATATAACCAGCATAGAATGGGATGCGGATACTCCATCCAGTACAAGGCTCAAGATTCGATCAAGGTCAGGCGACAGGATGGAGGTTGTGAAACACTGGTATAATCATTGGGGGCAGGAGATTACTGAGGCGGCATACTACAAGTTGCCCCCCCCCATGCGGGGGGAGATCGTAGAGGAGATCGTACTGCCGGACTGGAGCTCCTGGAGTCAAGTGTATGACTGGTCGGGGCAGAGCTTTCTTTCTCCCAGTCCCAGGCGCTACACCCAGTTGGAGGTAACTATGGTCTCGGATGACCCCGATACCTGCTTGACTCTAAACTCGCTGTCCATCAATTACACCGACCCGTGGATAAAAGGCGTGATGGGCGAGATTACCCCAAGGGCCGTCCCAGCAGATTTACCCCAGGATTTTGTGTATACGGTTTCCTCGCTTCGGGGGTATGGGGACACCGGATTTGACCGGGTAATGATCAATGTCCCCTCTCCAGTGGATTCCTCGGACGTTTTCCTCAGGGTGAACGGGGTTTCTGTCCCCCCGAAATCTGTTATCGGGGGCGACGACTCCTTAGTGGTTGATCTTGCCGAGGTCGTGCAAGCTCATCAGGTGACTATGCGGGAGGGCACCATAAGGAAGGGACTCACCACTTTCGTTGTTCGAGAGGATCTCCTGATCGCAGGCAGGGATACCTTGGCTTTGTATGGGACCCCTGTGACCATCCAAGGAAGTAGGGTGACCATAGGGAGTACGCGGATAACGGTTCGAGACGGTTCTGTGACCGTTGCTGATTCAACCCTTTTGTCAGGGACAATAACGCTTGAGGGGGATTCGCTGGTGGTCCACAATGACCCTGTGGAGATCGGGTTCAAATGTCGGTTCAGGGAAAATTGCACGCTTCTCGATGCGTTTGTAGGCAATTCAGCAAAACCAGGTCTCTGGCAGAGGATCGACCCTGTGCGAAGGGAGGCAACCACTGTTGCCCTGCCGTCACTGCCAGCCAGCGATGATTTGATCGGCAATCTC
>DAOVDP010000198.1 GCA_030669445.1 Candidatus Latescibacterota bacterium
GAACTTAGGATAACAGATGCCATCAAAACTCTGGCCAAAACCCATGTCGTTTATGCCCATAAAATCGAGGGGAAATGGATCACTGTTGGCGATCGATTGTCCTACCTGATAGCGACTGTGGAGTTTGCTCTGGCACGACCAGACATAGGACCAAAATTCAAAGAATACCTTATTGGACTTTCTCAGAGATGGAGAGAGCAGTAAAGTCTCCCCTACGGAAACTAAACGAGGGTACTCGTGACTTGCGTAAAGTTATAGACTTAGATGGGCACAAACTTCCTCCCAAACTCAAATCCCTGTTCAAAAAAATCGGCCAGGCTGCGGACGAGTCTGGGGTTAATGTTTACTTAGTGGGGGGGCTGCCCAGGGACATTTTGTTGGATCAGCCCAATTTAGATGTTGACATCGTGGTAGAAGGCGACGGTGTCGCCTTTGCCAAACAATTCAGCCGAAGGGAAGGAGGGCAGACCAAGCCCCACAAGCAATTTCAAACCGCAATTGTCGTCCTACCCAAAGGATTAAAAATTGATGTGGCAACCGCCAGGACAGAGAGGTACAAACAGCCTGGAGCTCTGCCTGTAGTGAAGGTCAGCGGGATTAGAAATGACCTTTATCGGCGAGATTTCACCATCAATAGCATAGCCATCCAACTCAACCAGAGAAACTATGGCAAAGTGGTTGACTACTTCGGTGGGAATCAAGATCTGAAAGCAGGCATAATTCGGGTGCTTCACCAGTTGAGTTTTGTAGACGACCCGATGCGCACCATTCGGGCAGTCCGGTTTGAGCAGCGCTACGGTTTTACCATCGAGAAGAAGACAGAACGACTGTTGCGAGAGACCATTCGAGCGGGACTTCTAAATCGGGTTTCCAGTGAGCGTATCGGCAAAGAGATCACCCTTATTCTGAAGGAGAAGGATCCTCTGCCAGCCGTTAAACGCCTTTCAGAATTGGGCATCCTTAGCGCCATCCATCCTGAGTTTCGAGTCGACCAGCACACCGAGGTGCTTTTCTATGGGCTGGAAAGGATCTTCTCTTCAGCCAATTTGCCGCGTTACTTTAGCAGACGGGTTCTTTACCTTTTGGCTCTGCTTTATCCCCTATCTCCCCAGGCTAGAAAACAGGTGACACAGCGTTTGGCACTTTCCAAAAAGGTGAGAAATTGTGTGACTGAACTTGAACCCCTGGAGGATAAGATAAGATTCTTGGAAAATGCGGATTTGAGACCAAGTCAGGTATACTTTTCCCTGCGGGGTCTTCCCACAGAGGTGTTGCTTTTTATGGCCACCAGGGCAAGAGTCCCAAGCAGGTGGGTTTTTCTCTATCTTGAGAAATTAAAGGTTGCCAGGACAGAGATATCGGGGGAGGAGCTAAAAGAAATGGATGTACCTTCGGGTCCTATCTTTCAAAAGATCTTGGATAAGGTACTGGCGGCGAGATTAGACGGAGAGGTCGGTTCAAAGCAGGGAGAGCTTAAGTTGGCGAAAAAAACCTGGAGGGAAGAGAACAGATGAGTTCCCTGACCCAGTTGTTCCTCTTTGCCCCAGGTATTCTTCTGGCCCTTACGGTACATGAGGTGGCCCATGGATGGGTTGCTGACAGGTTGGGAGATCCTACTGCCAGATTGGCGGGAAGGTTAAGCCTTAATCCTCTGGTGCACCTTGATCCCTTGGGAACACTTATGCTCTTTATCGCCCATTTCGGCTGGGCGAAGCCGGTTCCGATAAATCCTTACTACTTCAGAGACCCCAAAAGAGACATAATCTGGGTCTCGCTTGCCGGACCAGTGGCAAATATACTGGCCGCTGCCTTGTGCGGAGTGCTGTTTAGGTGGTTCAATGCTTTAGGATTCGTAGTGTTAGCAAGAATGGCTCTATATGCTGTTCTTATCAACCTTATCCTGGCCGTCTTTAATCTAATTCCTATTCCCCCTCTGGATGGCTCAAAGGTGTTAATGGGATTGCTGCCAACGGAGCAAGAGTATAGATTTCACCAACTGGAAAGATGGGGGCCGCTTATCCTGATAGGGATTATTTTGCTGAACAGTCGTATCCCTGTGCTCTCTCTGGTGATCTCTCCTTTTGTCAACTTCTTCGGAAAGATCTTCACCGG
>DAOVDP010000026.1 GCA_030669445.1 Candidatus Latescibacterota bacterium
GCGCTGAGGGCAAAAAAGGTTGTTAATATCATGAATTGCCAGTCAAAATCAATCTTCAAATCCCCAGGGAAAACCGCAGGCGATAAACCGTTTTTCGTCTGCCATGAAGGCAAGATGCTTTTTGACAGAGGGCTAAAGCTAATTATAGAGATTATGAGAAATATCGCCGACCCAGATATTAGATGTCTCATAATTGGATCTCTTCCTGCTAAAGAGCGGGAATATTTCGACCAGAAGACGCGTGAGTACAAGATTGAGGATAGATTCGTGATCACTGACTGGCTGGATTATTCTGAAGTGCCCTGTTATCTGTCCCAAGCCCGTGTGGGCCTTTACTTTATGATGTCGGAAAATGGCCGTTTTGGAATTGGGAACAAATTTTTTAACTACTTATGTTATGAACTGCCGATTATCTCACTGAGCAATCCCGCTGTGGAGGGGATCCTAAGTAAATACAAATGTGGGTGTTGCTTTACAGAACCAGATGCGAAGACCATTGCAGCCAAGATTGTGGAGCTGAAGCGGGATCGGGATCTATACGAAGATCTCTCCGCAAACAGCCGAGCTGCATTTGAAAATGAGTTCAATTGGGAAAGAATGGAAACCATTTTAGTAAACGCTTACCAAGGGTTATTCGATGAGAAAGAATAATCAGATTGTCTATTTTCATCAAGGATACTGGCCGGGGAATGCCCCATCTACAACTTTCATTACCTTTAATGCCCTGGGATTCTATCAAATAGGTCATCCAATTCAGTTAATATGTGGCAAAAACTCTAACCTCCCGATTGAAAAGACCTTAAGGGAAAAATTTGGGATTGAGGTCCCATTGAATATCTCTCTGGTTTGGGCACCAAGATTATTTGGTGCACATTTAGTCTTACAGATTAGAGTTTTTCTTAACCTACTTCTTAAGCTTAAGTTCGATATTCTTATCGTGCGAACGCTCAGTTTTCTGCCGTTTGCAGTATTCTTGAGGAAGTTCAAAAAAATCAAGGTTCTTTTCGAAGCCCACGATTTTTTCACTGACTTGTCAATTAGAGATGATGTGCGCAGTCTTAGGAAAAAAAAGCGCTATTCAAAAATAGAAAAAAGATATTTGCCTAAAGTAAATGCGGTCATTTGTGTCTCAGAACCACAGAAAGAGATTTATCAAACATACTATCCTGACCAGAAATTCATTTGTGCTTTGAGTGGGACAAAACCAGTGGATTTTCTTTCAACAAACCAGGGATTTACTTATTTGTTAGGTTATTTTGGTTCGTTCGATCTCCCCAAATATCCCCTTGATATTCTTATAGAGGCCCTTAGCACGCTCCGCAACAAACGAATAGAACTCCTCCTGGTCGGAGGGAGAAGCGAAAAAGAGATGAACACTGTCAAGGGAATTGCTGACAAATTCGATGTGTCTGGGAGGATTAAAATATTGTCCTGGCAGAATCCTGCTCAAATTGAGAGATTGAAGAGGAAGACCGATGTGGGTTGTGCTATCTTGGCCCCTACTTTTCTGAATAGGGTTAGTTGTCCGTTAAAGGTTCTGGAATATCTATCAGCAGGACTCCCTGTTTTAGCCACTGAATTAGACGGAATAAAACAAATCGTTACCCACAACAAACACGGTTATTTGGTTCAGAATAAAGCTGAACAGTGGGCGGCTGCAATTGACCTTATATATTCTGATTTCAGCCTATATTTAGAGCTGTCAAGGGAGTGTCTAAAACAGGCAAAGAATCTCAGTTGGGAAAACAGAGCCAGGAGAATTTTAGACTCTATTCAAGAAGTGTGAGGTGGATGGAGTCTGTCGAGAAGTGGGTTGTTGGTATGGTGAAAGATCGCTCCTCAGTTATCCGATTTTCTACCGACAAGTTTGGATCTCCGGATCCTCTCTGGTGGCCGGGCTATTTCTGGCTCTGGAATGGACCTTTGACGCCGGAGGTATTGCTGCGGCAATTGCGGGATATGCACGCTCATGATGCCCGCAGCGTCTGTGTGATCCCCATGCCGCAACAGTTCCGCCCGAAAAGCACCAACAACCAGATGGATCTGGAATACCTCTCACCGGAGTTTTTTCAGCGGATCCAACTGGTCGTCAAGGAGGCCAATCGTCTGGGGATGAACTACTGGCTCTACGATGAGGGCGGATGGCCCTCAGGAGAGGCCTGCGGTCAGGTGTTGGACCAACGCCCTGATCTCGTTTCTCTTGCTATGCAATCTGATGAGGAAGGAAACTGGAGACTCGCCGAAAGGCCGGGGTTGTCGGATCTCTTGAGCCAGGAGACAACGCGGACTTTCCTCACTCTGACTCACGAACGCTACCGGAAAGCCGTAGGGGGATATTTCGGAACCACCATCCGCTTCGTCTTCACCGACGAACCTGCGGTGCGTCCTCTGATCCCCGGACGACAGATCCCCTGGACTAAGGGTCTGGAGGAGGAATTTGCCAGGCGCTTTGGCTATCGGATCGAGGAGCACCTGGAGGTTTTCCGAAAATTGCCTGAGACTGAGTTAACCCAAGACGAAATGCGCGTGCGGGTTGACTTCTTCGACTGGTGGTCGGAGCGGTTTCGGGAGACCTACTTCGACCCCCTGAGGAAGTGGTGTCGAGAGCATAGGTTGCTTTCTGGAGGTCACTTGGGAGGAGAGGATGAGACTCTGGGAGCGGTCAAGCACGGATTCGGACATGTCCTGCGCATACTGCGGGGGATGGATCTCCCCGGGGTAGATGTCATCTGGAGGCAGATTTTTCCAGGAAAGCTCAACCATAATTTCCCCAAGTATGCCGCCACGGCTGCCCATCAGAACGGGAGCTCCTTTGCTTTTACTGAATCTTTTGGCGTTTACGGCAACGGCCTCAGGATCGAGCAGATGAAGTGGCTGGTGGATTATCAATATGTGCGGGGCATCAATCTGTTGGTCATCGGATGCTATCCCCTCTCCACTTTTGAACATCTGATGCCAGGGGAGCGTCCGCATTTTGGGCCGGTGAACCCGCTCTGGGACTACATGCCTGAGTTTCACCGCTATGTGGCCCGACTGGGATATGCCCTGAGCTGCGGCGAGCCGGCCGTAGAAACAGCCGTCTATTATCCGGTTCGGGATATCTGGGCCAAGGGCACGACCGACGAGGCAGTTACCGGATATGAGATGCTTATCCAGACCCTTTTGGAAAATCAATGCGATTTCGACCTGATAGATGATGATGTTCTTTCCGATCCCAATAGCCGCTTTGAAAACGGGATGTGCTGTGTGGGACCTATGCGCTACCGGAGAGTAGTCATAGGACCTTGCCAGTGGCTACGGCCGCAGACAGCCGATCGCTTGGTTGAGTTTGTCCGTTCCGGCGGAGAGCTTGTTTGCCTTGACCAACTTCCAGGGGTAGAAATGGATGGAGGAGCGCGACTGCGTGAGAAGTTAGGTGCTTGCGTCCGCCTGGTCAAGGTGGGTGTGGTTGAGGAGTTGCTGCAAGAGATTCCGCCGCTGGTTGAGCTTGTCTCCCCTTCTAAGTCTATCCGCGTGACCGCCCGGTGCTGGTTGCAGGGCGCGCTTTACTTCTTGTTCAATGAGGGAGAAGATCCTTACCGGGGTTCAGCCCGCTTCCGGGAGGCTTTTCTTCCCAAGAAGCTTGACCCTCTGCGGGGTGGAGTCCGGTCAGTGGGAGAGGCATATCGGGAGGATGAGCATACTATCGTTCCCCTTGAGCTGATGCCGGGCGAGTCCTTGCTGTTGCTATTTGATAGTTTCCAGGTACCGAGGCAACCTTGTTGGCAGTCTATCCCAGGTGCTGAGCTTTTGCTTGCTGAGGGCTGGCAGGCCCGGTCGGTGCGAAGGTTTGATGTTGGCCGACACGATTATGAGGTGCGGGAACTTCCCGGGCAATCCTGGGAGTCGATTCACCTGGGAGCGTGGCGGGAACGATTCGATGATGATTTCTCCGGGGATGTGGCCTATCGGATTTCGGTAGATCTGCCCAAGAGCTGGCAGGGTCTTCCGCTTCGTCTGAGTCTGGGCAAAGTTGAATACGCTGCTTGGGTCTGGGCCAACGGTCAGGAGGTTGGTCGCCTGATCTGGCCACCTTGGGAGGTGGATCTTTCCAATGTGGTCCGGGGGGAGAGATTAGAGCTGGAGATCGTGATCACCAATACTTTGGCCAATGTGCTCACATCCGAGCGAGTGCGCCGTGATTGGGAGAGTCAACAGGGACCGGGGTGGCCAGGTCCTTATCACGTCCCTGCTCTGGAGTTTGAGATGGAGTCCAGAGGAGGGGGACTTTATGGGCCGGTCAGGCTCCAGGCTTTCCATCACAGTGCCTGCGCACAAAAAGGAGACTTAGATGTCTAATGGAGGACGACTTTTGTTTACAGCTCAAGATGTGGAGCGCCTGTGTTCCAATGCCCGGGATCCCAGATTTCGTCTCCTGTGGGCAGAGATTCTGAAAAATGCAAATGAGGGGTCACAGGAAAGCTCTGACCCAAAGGACGATCAGGCTTTGCCTTTGATCCGGCATCTTTTGCCGTTGGCCCTGGCCTATCTGGTGGAAAAGGAGGTTAGATACAGCCGGATGGGGAAAAGGCTTCTGCTGGAGATAATATCTGCTGATGCCCCCGGCACCTGGATGGCCCTCACTCACCAGCGGCAACATCCCACTATGGTTTCGGATCTGCGTACAGCAGGGATTACCGTCAAATCCATTTTGGGTTACGAAGCCTTTGCCGAGATTTTGACGACCACCGAGAAGGAACAAATCGAAGCCGGACTTTTAGCGAAAGCGATCGAGTTAATTCTCTGCGATACCGAGAGGGGCATCTGGTGGGCCAGGGCTTACAACAGCAACTGGTGCAGTGTTATGTATTCAGCCTTAGGATTGGCTGCTCTTTACCTGAAGTCTTATCAAAAGAGCGCTGAGGCTCTGGAACGGGCCACAGAGAAAGCCGGGAAGGTACTGGACGCTGCTGGCCCCCAGGGCGAAGGTGTAGAGGGAGTCGGCTACTGGCTTTACAATTTTAGCAGTGTGGCCTTGTTCGCCGAAGCCCTGGAACGCACCGGCCAAGGAAGGCTTAAGTCCCACCGCTTCTGGAGAAAAGCCCTGGACTTCCCTTTGTTTTTCCTCATGCCAGATCTCAAAGGATGGGCTCCATTCTCCGATGTCGGTTATGTTGGCTTCGGCCATGAAGACTTCTTCTACTGGCTGGCAGGGCATCTTTGGGATTTGGGCGAGGAGAAGCGAGCCCAACAGGCCCAGTGGTTGGGGGACAAAATCATCGAGGAACATCAGGAAAAAGCTAATCCGATGAGCCTGTTTTGGCGACGAGATGAGATAAAGCCCCGCTTTCCGGAAGAAGAACCAGCCCACAGACTCTTTCCTCTTATTCATACTGCAGCCCTCAGGACGGGTTGGGAGAGAAGTAGCAGTCTGTTCGTTTTAAAAGGTGGCTCTGCCGATTCCCCCCATCGCCATCTGGACTTAGCCGGTGTGATCCTGTCGATTGGAGAAGATCGCCTGCTGGCAGATCCGGGCAAGGAGAAATATAGCTCCTGTTACTGGACCAGCATCACTCCCCCGGTTTCTACTCTCTGGCACAACACCTTAGTGGTAGACGGCGCCAATCAGCGGGATCCCTACACTTTCTTTGGCGACGAGAACAAGCGTCAGGGAGTCCTCTCGGATTGTCGGATGGAAGAGTTTCTCCAAAGTCGCCGTGCCGTTCTGCTCTCCGCCGATGCCACCAGTGCCTATTCCGACCAGCTCAGGAGCTTCCGGCGGCATGTGTTCTGGGTCTGCGATGAGGAGGCTTACTCCCCTTCGCTCATCGTTCTTCTCGATGATATCGAGGCCAGGGATACGGAGATAAAGCGCGATTTTGCTTTCCACTACCACACCCCTTGCGATCTGGAGATTCTTGATCAAGGGAGGACAGCCTTGATAAGAGGTAAACAGACCGACCTTTTGGTTCAGGTTTTGGCTTCCAGCGATTGCTCCTTGGATGTCTCGGAGCCGATGCAAATTGGCGGAGCCAGCTTGCGACGGCTGACTGCCCACGCCTACTGGGTTCTTCGGCATCCGGATTTCGAGGAAACCTCCAGGGTGCAGTTTGTGACCCTTCTGGTGCCTTACGTCAGGGGAGAGAATAGACCGAAGGTTTCCGTCCATAAAACATCCGATCTTCTGGCGGCGCAAGTTGAAAAGGGGAACAAATTGAGCACTCTGGTTTTCTCACAGCCTCGTACAAGCCGACGAAAGCTCGAGGCTTTTAGAATCATTACTGATGCCCGTGCCTGTCTGGTCCATCAGGATCGCCAGGGGCTGCAGGCCACTTTGGTTCTGAATGGAAGCCAGGTGACAGTCGAAGGCCAGAGAATCTTCTCCGCAAGACGACAAAAAAATTACTGTTGGACTAAGGAAGACTGAAAGATCCATTCTAAGAGACTACAGTTCGAGAGCCCAAGAAATCGATTGACTTTTTATTTGAACTTTGGTATATTCCCCTAAAGGCATAGAGAGTCTACGTCCTCAATATTTGCCCCTCGAGATAGAGGGGCTTGATAGTGTTTACTAACGGAGTGGGTGAAGGAAAAAGGAGTTGGATCTGGATGATAGCAGTGGTTGACTATGGAATGGGCAATCTTCGAAGTGTAGCAAAGGCATTGGAAACGGCAGGCGCAGTGGTAGAAGTGACGGATGAGGCGGACAAAATCAAGGAAGCTGCCGCTGTTGTCCTGCCTGGAGTGGGGGCATTTGAGGAAGCAATACAAGGACTTAAACAGCGAGGGCTTATCCAGCCTATTGTCCAATCCATCCAGGAAGGTAAACCGTTCTTGGGCATCTGTCTGGGACTGCACTTGTTATTTACTGAGAGCGAAGAGGGTGGTCACCATAAAGGACTGGAAATCTTGAAAGGTAAGGTTAAACGCTTCTCCCAGCGGGTTAAGATCCCCCATATAGGATGGAATAGGGTAAAGAAATGTGCCCCCGCTGGGCAACTATCCGCTGTCTTGAAAGAAGTGCCCGATGAATCCTATTTCTATTTTGATCACTCTTATTATGTGGAGCCAGAGGATGAGACTATTGTGGCTACCACCACTGAGTACGGCGTCAGATTCGCCTCTACGGTTGTCCAAGGCGATATTTTTGCCTGTCAGTATCATCCGGAAAAAAGCCAGCGGTTGGGGCTGAAATTGCTGAGAGGTTTTATCGAGGCGTCTAAATGCAAATGAGATCCTATAGCCCTTCCCATAAGCAAGGGTCTGAAATCTATGGCCGATTTTCGTATATGATAGTGTGCACATCACCTTGCCAAGAACGTAAGGGGACATAAGATGAGCAAAATCTGTTTGCTTGGTGCTATCTTACTTTGCTTGATTAATGTATCATTTTCAAATGCCGAAAAAATCATCCATGGTTGTATTAAAAACCTGCATACGGATGAGGTCCTCCCAGTAGCTAGTATTCAGGTGGAAGGGACCTTCAGGGGCACCATATCGAATTATAGTGGAGAATATATCCTCGAATTAAAGCAGTTACCTGCCACAATTTTGGTACGCTATATTGGATTTGAGTCAAAAAGAATAACAATTACCGAAGACTCACCCAGCGAGCAAAATATTCTGCTTAAACCCATTGTTCTCGAACTTGAGGAAATCGTCGTAACAGCCGAAGACCCTGCCATATCCATTATGAAACAAGTCATTAAAAGGAAACAAGCATGGCGGGAAAAATTGGAAACATGCAAAGCAGAAGCTTATACCCGTTTTGTGTTAGAAAATGATACGAGCATTGTTTCCATATTAGAGAGTACGTCCGAAGTTTTTTGGGATCGTAAAAAAGGCAAACGGGAGGTTATCAAATCCAAACGCGAGACCTCGAATCTCAGTTCAACAGAAATGTTCGCTTCGGTTAGCTGGCTCTCTAATTTTTACGATGATGATGTAGATATACAAGGGTTTAAGGTAATCGGACCGACGCATCCAAAGGCCCTTCGTTTTTATAATTTTGAGCTCGAAGGACGGCGATATCTGGATGATAAAACGGTTTTCGATATTTCTGTTACCCCTAAAGGCAAACTCCAGCCCACTTTTACCGGACGTATTTCCATCCTGGATGAAGATTATGCCATGATAGAAGTGGAGCTTAAACCCAGTGAAGCGATGCTGTTTCCGCCACCCATTCAAGAGTGGAATCTTTTCTATAAGCAGCAGTTTAGCAATTTCGGTCAGGCGTTCTGGCTCCCGGTGGATGTCCGGACTGAAGGTGACATTAGAATTAGCATGATAGGTCTCAAATTTCCCACTATGAAATACAATCAGATATCGCGGCTCACGAATTATCAGGTGAATGTGCCATTACCCGATTCCCTTTACGAGAAAAAAAAGGCTTTATCTGTAGATTCCCTTTCCGTAAAGCAGGATACACTGCTTGCGTCAGAATCCCGTGTGATTCCTTTAACAAATAGAGAAGAAGAAGCATACACAACCCTTGACAGCACGATGACTCTGGAAAAAGCATTTAGACCCACAGGCTTTTTAGCGCGATTTGCTAAAATTCAAATAGGTGCAGGTGAAAAAGGGGATAAGGCATCCAAGAAAAGGAATACGCTGCGAAATCTTTTATCCGGTTTTCGCCCTCAGGCGTGGCACAATCGGGTGGATGCTTTTCATCTCGGCCTGAAATACAAAAACGAGATCACCAAGCGCGTTAACGTTCATCTCATTGGGGCATACAAAACAGGACTTGAACGTTGGTCTTACGGCGGTGGATTGGAGTACCGTTGGGGAAAGAGGAGAAAGGGGTTCTTTAATGTAAATCATTCGACCGGCACCGATGCGCGAACCCATTCGGATAGCTACCCGCTATTTTGCAGCAGTTTTCGAACGTTACTCGGCTATGATGATTATTCTGATTACTATTGGAATAAAGGATTCCGTTCAGTAATAGGATACCGTTTCGACAAAGCACACACGCAGCTATCGGTTGGATATCATAATGAACACCACTCCTCCGTGCGTAAAACTACGGATTACGACTTGTTGGGGCGTGATCAGGTTCAGAGAATCAATCCCGCCATTCGGGAAGGAAGGCTGCGTTCCGTAGAGGTTATGGTGACTTTTGGCGATAAATATACTCCTTGGGGAGTAGCCGGTCAAAAAGGGGCCGAGTTCAGATTAGAACATAGTGCTCCTGATTTCCTTTCCAGTGATTTTTCCTTCACCCGTTATCAGTTGACAGTTACCTGGCGCCTGGCGACATTTTACAGGAGACGGCTTTTACCTAATGTGATGGATTTGCGCATGGTTGCCGGGACATCTACTGGCGATCTACCGATACAACGTTTCGGGGCGATTGACGCAAGCCTAGGGGCGTTCAGCCCGTTTGGTGTATTGAAGTCCCTTAGAGGAACTCCGTACGAAGGAGAACGGTATTTTGCTCTGTTCTGGGAACATAATTTCAGGACAGTTCCTTTTGAGATTCTGGGAATGAAACCACTGGCAAAAAGGGGAATTGGCATCATCCTCCACGGCGCGTTGGGGAGAACATGGATATCAAGTGGGAGAAGAAACCCATTAAATTATGAAGTCCAATACATAGATGGCTTTCATCACGAAATGGGTCTTTCATTGAACAGCCTGTTTGGTGTACTTCGGCTGGACGCAACAAAACGACTGGATAAGCCAGGGTTTTTTATGGGTTTTTGTATTGCCCGTATGTTTTAGGGGTGTTCGGTTAAGGCTTGTTCTGAAATCTAGACAGTGATTCGCAAATTACTTATTATTCGTTTGGACGGGCGGTTTTGCCGCAGGTTATTTCTAAAACTATCAGACAGAGTGCAAAAGGCCTGGGATAAAATTGACGCAGCATTCAAGGCATAATCCACAAAAGTTTTATATGATTTTTCAAATAGGCGCTCTGGGCTTTTCTTAAAGAGAATTTATATGTCACTAGCCAAAAGGATAATTCCCTGTCTGGATGTGGATGCTGGGCGGGTGGTGAAAGGGACCAGATTTGTAGACATCAGAGATGCCGGCGATCCGGTGGAGGTAGCCGCCCGCTACGATGAGGAAGGGGCCGATGAGATTGTTTTCTTAGACATAACCGCCTCCAGCGGCAACCGGAAAATTATGCTGGAAGTGGTAGAGAAAACCGCCGAGCGAGTGTTTATGCCCTTGACTGTGGGTGGTGGAATCCGGACCAGAGAAGACATCCGAGAGCTGTTAAGGGCTGGCGCAGACAGAGTTTCTATCAACACGACGGCAGTAGAAAATCCCCGTTTTATCGCAATGGCAGCCGACAGGTTTGGCAGTCAGTGTATTGTCGTGGCCATTGACGCTAAGCAGAGGGGACAAAGTTGGCAGGTCTACACCTACGGAGGTCGAACTATCACCGGACTGGATACTGTTGAATGGGCTAGAAGAGCGGAGACTCTGGGTGCCGGGGAAATTCTACTTACCAGTATGGACCGTGATGGCACCAAAGATGGTTATGCACTGGAGCTAACCCGCGGGGTAGCTGAGGCAGTGCACATCCCGGTTATCGCCTCCGGGGGAGCGGGTACCAAGGAACATTTCTGCCAGGCCTTTACTTACGGGAAGGCCGACGCCGCTCTGGCTGCCTCTCTTTTTCACTACCGCCAACTGAGTATCGGAGAGGTTAAACAATATCTCTACCAACGAGGCGTGGTGGTGAGAATCAGTTAGAATCTCCTGGCTCTTCAGCAAAAGCAATGAACTCTCATATTATTAGCAAACAGTAGATTAGTAAACTAAAGGGGGCAAAATGACGAAAGCAAGGGAAAAAAAGGAAACTCTCAATCCATTTGAAATTGCGCAAAGGCAATTAGATATGTGTGCAGAGATCATTGATTTAGAGCCGAACATACATGCGATGCTTCGGGTTCCGATGCGCGAGTTTCATCTATCTCTTTCCGTGCGTATGGATGATGGTTCTGCTAAAATTTTTCGGGGCTTCAGAGTGCAATACAATGACGCCAGAGGGCCAACTAAGGGAGGTATTAGATTCCACCCTGAGGAGACCATCGATACGGTGCGGGCTCTTGCTGCTTGGATGACCTGGAAATGTGCGGTCGTAGATATACCTCTGGGAGGGGCAAAAGGCGGAGTGATCTGTAATCCCAAGAAGATGTCACAAAGTGAGATAGAACGTCTGAGCCGGGCGTATAT
>DAOVDP010000051.1 GCA_030669445.1 Candidatus Latescibacterota bacterium
TTGGTAGGTTATCGAAAATTGACCAACTGAATCGAAATGCAATAATGTCTCGCAACGTCTTTAAAATGGGCATGACAATAAGATAGCATACTGCTATGGATATGAGCACTTGAGCTTGAACATTCATTTGCACTCTCTCCTTCTGGCATGGTAGTGCAAATAATCTTTGATTGACCGCTGCTTTTTGTCAATATAATAACCTGTCCCATGGAAAAAGTCAATGGCAATTTCGTTCAGGGCTTGCAACATCTCAGTTTCTTCCTCTGGACTGGGATCCATGCTATGACGTCTCAAGACAGCTAATGGTACGTGACATGTAGCACAATTTAGAACCGTCACAGTATCGCTTTTGTAGTAGAGCTTCGTTATAATCTTAAGCTCACAGAGCGGACAGTTTACCAACGCAGTCCCTTCGCACATTTGTCGGGTTCTCTCACTTAGCTGTGAGTTCCTCTTTGAAAAGGTTTTCCCATTCACCCACAATTTCTTCCCAGGAATGATGGGCTGCGAATCTTTCTGCCCTTCGGTGATACATCTCCCAAAAGTTCATATCATACAGCAGCTTCTCAACCGCCCCCAAGAACCTGTCCTTGTAGCTACCGTCAATGCCGTTTGAGAAATCTATGAGGATCTGGTTAGACGCACTATCCAGTAAGCCTCCAATCTTTGAAGTAACCACGGGGAGTCCTGCCGCCTGCGATAGCAAGACAGCCAGTGAGAACGTTTCGTCGGGCTTGCAACAGGGATAGACATGTATCCAAGCTTGTGACAGACGCTCACATAAGAGAGGCAAGGGCACGGCACCGACAAACTCAACATTGGGATGTCCGATCTTTTGGTTGCGCTGGAGGTCTGGAGGCCAAGGTTCCCTGTGCACCTCGGGCAGGTCGTCGATAATCTTCTTGTCATCCCAATAAATGTTCCAGCCACTGCAGACAACGAGTTTGATTTCAGGGTCTATCTTTAGAAGATCAGGTAACCAGTTCAATAGAAACGACAACCCACGGTTGGGCACGCTGTGATAAATCAAACGGTGTTGATGGTGAACGCCACTAAAATAAGATATATCAACACCGTAATGGATCACTGCGCAGTCCTCAGGTCTCAGACTTGAGCCTACCATGCCTTGCTTGTGGAACTCCGACAGGCAGACTACCTTATCAATCCCAATCAGTTCCGCGTAAGAAACGCCGGGCAAATGTCGCCAGAGGATATTTACCGTGGCATATGGTAGAAAATCCCTCCAGACTTCATTGATGTGCACTGCCACCTCACTCTTGGATGGTCTGAAGCTGGTCTTAGGACAACAAAGAACGCCCGAATAGCATTCCGGCTCTTTCTGGGATGCGTCGGCGCCTACCACACAAACATTGTGCCCCTTGTCAGCCAGCGCTTTGGCGAGAAAGGTGATGGACGTCTGTGTGCCCCCCAGCGGTCTTTTAAAAACCGTGTCACCTCGAAATGGAGCCATGAGAACTTCGGGAACGAGAAAGACAATATTCACCTTTTTTTCTCCCAGACCTCCAATCGCCCCTCTGTGCCAAGCAGGCCGAACCTGCTGAAGTCGAGTTGCAGTCCCTCATGCATGTGCATTGGATAGAGGTCGCTGCGTTCGAAGCTCGTTTGCAAGAACAACACCCCTCCTATGGCCAGCCAAGAGCATAGAACTCCCAGTGTTTTTACGGGGTCAAAAACATGCTCAAGAACTTCAGTGCAGATCACGGCATCAAAAAAACCCTCCCTAAGGGGAGGCATGGCATCAGTGCAGGCTATTATCGGGATGGATAAGTGTCTTGTCTTGAAGCGCCACTCGGCGTATTCAAGGACTTTGCTCTGGAGGTCAACATACCAGATGTTCTCCACAATATCTGCCAATTTGATGCAGTGCTCGCCCACTCCGCCACCATAGTCAACTAACCAAGAAATACCTCTACACTTACAAATAGTCCTTATGGCCTCATAGCGCGACAGGGGCGTCATCACAGAATGGGCATAGGAAAGGTCATAAAGATAACTGTGGCAGGTCTTGTAGAACTGGATGACCTCCTCCTCGGTCTGTGGGTCGGCCTCTTTCCACTCCTGGGCCAAAAGGTCCCTGCCTTGAAGTATCCTCTGTAGGACCTTCTGAATATTTTCCCCCAAATACTCAGCAAGCTCCTCAGCCTTCTCCTGCAGTCTTTCTTTAGCTACCACAATTGTATTCCACTCTCTCCAGAACCTTAATCTGTCCGATGTCCCTGCCCTGGTTGACCAAGACTTGCTCCGTTCTTTCTCTCTCGGGAAGGACGCTGTGTGCCTGCTCTACTTTCTTCTCAGAGAAAAACCATGTTTCAAGGTGCTTTTGGTGGAGAACTTTTACAGGGGAAGCTTTTAATTGAATTCCCGATCTTTGCATACGTGCCACAAAATCCCGTCCGTAGGTCAAGGCCACAGGAAAAGTTTCATCCCAGCCACCTATGCTCAACCCCGCTTCTCGCGAGAAGGCTTGTATTGGCGATTCTGTAGTCGGGAAACTGACTACTCCATATTCCTCCAACTTGCCTGACGCCACAGCTTCCTTCCCTATGGCAATATAGTCTTGAGCGGGGAGCCCGTTATGCAACTTGAACGTTTCCCTGACAACGTAAAGCTCCGTATAGAGGAAAACATCTTCTGCTAGTTTATCTAGTAGCGTTTTTAGACCAAGGGAGTCCAAATATAACGTATCGCATAGATGCAATATAAAAAATTCCCCACTGGCTTTTAGGAGATAATTTAGATAGGCACTTTGGTCTTGCCACCCCGTTGAGGAGGCTCTTTCATAAATAACTGGGACTTCAACAGACTTCGCAAACTGCCGAACAATGTCTTCGCTTCTGAGGTTGCCAATATCCTCGGAATAATCAACTGGCCATAGCTCTTTTCGGTTTTCAGTCCCAGTATCCAAGATATGAACTTCAATATCACCGGCGACATTGTGCAGATTCTCGCGCAATGTCGCCAAGGTTCGGCAAAGCTGAATCGGCCTGTTGAATGTCGGTATGCCTACGGTAATCATCCGCCGTCCCTTAAAGACTGCATAATCGTCTCATTCTGGAATGCAGTCTCCCCGTCAGAACACCATTCTTCCTCCGAGGATTGGTCACAATTATACTTTTCTGGATATTTCCATACATCACACCCTGGAACTGGGACAAATCTATAAACCCTAACAGTATCAGGCTGAGCCCACCTCAAAAAATTTAGCGTCCTTTCCCAATCATCCTCAGTCTCACCTGGGAATCCCCGTATGATATATGTTCTAAGCTGCATTCCGGCTTCCTTTACGTGTTCAATTCCCCTATATATGTCCTCTAACTTAATCTTTTTATTCATCGCATCGAGAATTCTTTGAGACCCACTCTCGATCCCCAATGCGACTTCTGTGCAACCATAGTCTTTAAGCATTTGCATATATTGCAAACTAATGGTCATATCTGCCCTTGTTTCACACCACCAAGAAATCTGACTTTTTGAGAAGACTCGAGCTATCTTTTTTAATCGGTTAGGTTGGAGAGTGGCTATCTCATCAATTAGAGCAACACGCTTACCTGCTAAGTTTTTTGCTAGTGCCCGTACATAGGATAGGGGGAAATATCTAACTTTCCCTTTCCACATTGCCCGCTGAGCGCAAAACGCACAATTGAAGGGGCAACCTCTCCAAGTCTGGACGACTATCTGGTCATAGCCTTCCAACATCTCATAGGCGGGAACGGGAAAATCACTAAGATCAGCAAGTTCAGCTTTCCAATACTTGGCTTTCGCCCTTTTTCCAGCTTTGAACAGATTAGTTAAGGCAATCTCCCCCTCGCCCTGGACTATAAAATCAAACAGACCAGCAGTAACTGAGGAAGCTACGGTGCAATCTATACCACCCCCCACAATCTTTGAACTGGGGGCATGCTGTCTTAAGTAGTTGACGATCTTCTTTACCTCTTCTCGTTGGCTGGAAGTGAAACCAATTCCATAGAACTCAGCTTCCTCAATGCCATCTATATGAAGGGACTCAACCAAGTCTTTTATTGCAACTGAATAGCCTTCTTTCTGCAAATAAGAGGCAAGAGACGCCAATCCAATAGGCATATTCTGCTTAGGGTTGACCAGAGGACTGCTGGGAGGATTTATTAAAACGATTTTTGGGCACATCAGGAAATGGATCTTTGGGCTTCAATCAAAAAAGCCGTCCTTGAAAATAGTTTTAGTAAAGATCTTAGTCCAATATAAGGGTAAAAGACCCTTACTTGCTCCATACGACTAATCTTCAGTTCAGCAACATCAAAGAGGCGTTTAAGTTGTCCAAGGGTGAATTCTTGGAAATGGTGACAGCCAAAAGGTCCCAAATTATCCACCAGTCGTCTCCTTGGTGTGCTCAGATATAAAATGCCCCCCTTTTTCAAACCCCGCATTGTATTTACTAAGCACGACAATGGATTCATCAGGTGCTCCAGAACATGAAAGCAAAGTATAAAATCATACCGTTCGCTTCTTACTGAAAAATTCCAGTTTAAATCAGCAAAGCCAGTATCTTCAATATGAACTCCAAAACTCTTCTCAAAGGCAATTGTTGTGGGAGTTCTCTGGCCTACATCCAAGACTTTGCCGTATAAGCCCCTACCCAGCCCCATAAATACCAGTTCCTCATGAAGATATGTCCGCCCTGCGAGCGTCTTGTTATAGGCTTCCATTTCTTCAAACGATACACACCCGAAGTAATTAGGATTAACCATTTTCATGGGAAATACACTTGCCTGTTCCGCTGGTCCATGCAATACTCAAGCACATCATTTTTCCCCTCCATCCAACATGGAGGGCATTCTCTGGAGGGGTCCAGACCTTTTAAAAATCTTACTCGGTCATCCAACCATAAGTTCTTAAAGCTCCTGGTGCTCAAATCGCCGACCCTGAACCGCTTCATATACTTTGTGGCGCAACAGACATATAATCCATAGTCTGCGGTTACGACACCGACGAAATTTGAATACAAGCACCTGGGGTATTTGTGTTCGCCCTTTGTGTATTCATACCTTAAGGGGAACATGTCAATAATATTTATATTGGGGTAATCTTCTTTCAATAACTGCAAGCCTTTTTCCGCGACTGCTTTTTCACTGTCGCTGATATAGAAACCGTAGTCTTTGGTGATGGCCGTGGAAAATCGAATTGTCCTGATTCCGACCTCCTGCATCACTTTTCCAAAGCTCCTTATATCAGTGCAATTTTCTGGAACGATCATATAGCTGCAGCTAATGTCCGGGTCTTTCAGCTGGGCTATGCTTTCAAGATTTTGTAATACTGTAAAATACCAGTGTTCACCAACGCCATGTACTTTTGCGTAGACTTTAGGGCTTCCAGCGTCGAAAGAGGTCCTGACCCAAACCGTTCTCTCCAAGAGTTCAGTCGGAACCTTGTGAAGCAGACTGCCGTTCGTTATGATCCCAACCCGAAGGCCCAGGTCTAGGGCTTTCTCCAAGACCTTGTTAAAATGGCTGTGGAACAGCGGCTCGCCGCCACCAACCAGTTCCACTGCCTTTACGCCCTGAACTTTCAGTTCGTCCAGCAAGTTCAGGAGCCAAGGGGTGTCCAAGTCCTGCTTTGGGCAAAGGCCGTCGGTCTCATAGCGGACTCCGGCCCTGAAATAGCAGTATGGGCAATTGTAGTTGCACCTCCCCGTCAAATCAATGTGGACATTAACCGGACCCGACAGGACCCCGGTTTTTCTCAGTTCCTGGAGTTTCTCTGTATGATGGCAGAGCTTCAGTGGTGTGTAGAATTTTTCAACTTGCATAACTCCTCCATTACTGTCCTCAGGCGATGAACAACAAAATGATCCTTGATCGTTCTATGGTAGGCTTTTTGGGCTATGAGACTTCTCTCCTGGTCGTTCTCAAGGTAATATTTTATTTTGGAAATGGCGTCTTCCGGGGTACTGTTGTATGTGGCCACCTCTTCGGAACTGTAAAGTAGCGGCAAATCCTTCCTCTGCTTCATGAGCTGGAAGCCCCCAGATGCTGGAACCTCGAACGTCCTTGTCGGACAGGCTGCCAGTTTGCCCTCCGGCATGACAAGGTCTTGGTGCTGGCCAGGGTCGATCATCACCCTGCTGGAGTTATAATATTTGTTCTGCTCCGTGAAGGGAACCTTTATTGAGTGGTCAAAGTGACAGCTAAAATGAGACTTCAACGCCCCCAACATCTCCAGCTTGTGGCCAAAAGGATAGCCGATATAGACTAGGTCAAATTCATAACCACGCACGGGAGCCATCTTGAAGAATCTGGTGTGGTCGGCGGCGCTTGGCAGCCAGATGGCGTTGGCCCCCCTGTCTCTGTGCATCTGGACATGTCGCCCTGAAGAGGTGCAATAGAGGGCAACCTGGCTTGAAAACCCGCTGGTGACATGAAAATCCTCCTCCTCTGTCTTCTCCCACAAAACCACTGGTATCCCGCATTCATTCAGGGCTATGAACGCTTCCATCTCCCCTATTGTGCGCTGTGCCATGCGATGGAAGACGAAATCGGGCCCAAACTCCTTGGCGACTAACTCAAGGTCTCCCAAATGGCTTTCGTCCAGAAATCTTGTCTCCAGGCCCAACGCCTCGAACCCTCGGACACATGCCTCACTGCAGAAATATCCAGCGCCCTGTCCGAACTCTTGGCCCGACGCAACAACCAATACCTTCATTGAAAACTCCTCAGCTAAGCTGGCGAACATATCCTCAAAATTTCCTCTGCTCTCTGCTGATAGGTATGTTCTGCCAAGACTTTTTCTTTGCCAGCTTGAGCAATCCTTTCCCGCTTTCTAGGGTCATTCAGGAATTCGGCCACAATGTTCACCAAATCCACATCGTTCACATAATTAACCAAGTGAACCCTGTCCTCAAACCCCAGTAGCTCCTGTCCATGTACAATGTTGCAAACTTGAAATGCTCCCATTGCCATCAATTCAAAAAATCGCATATTCATCTCACCCACGTGCCCATGATTAAATCCAATCTTTCCCTGCCTAATTCTCTTAGAATAGTTGTCCCCTATAAGCCCAGATCCTATCCAACAACGAAATCGCTCTTTGAGCAGACTAAACATATGCTGCCTTTCGCAGTATGTCGTATTACCTATAAAGACCACGTCGTAGATTTCTCTCATGTCAAATGGTTTATGAAAATCTGGGTCACAAGCAAGAGGCAGGTGGGAGACATGTTTTATCCCCGATTCATGATATTGGGGTATATGGTTGTATTTTGATGTGAAGATATGCCCCAACTGATCAATGTATTTATCTCCTCCGATTCTCTGAATAAAAGGATTGCTTTGCAATAAAAGAGTATCAATTTCCCAAATCGCATTGGGTATATCCACTTCCCCCAAACGATAAAAGTAGATACATGGCTCGACCTGTAAAATCAAATCAAAGTGCCCCCACTTGTTGACGATTTTTTCTACATCGTAATAATATATTTCACCACCATTTACTTTCTCTACCTCATCCGGTTCCTCTATATCGTGTTTGGTAATCGGATCTGAACTTGGTCCAACAGTTACTACACTATGTCCCAGTTTTTTGAAAGCT
>DAOVDP010000193.1 GCA_030669445.1 Candidatus Latescibacterota bacterium
CTAAGGATACTTCGATCTCCAACCTCTTCCGGGAGAGATATGATTTCCACAATTTGAAGGTGTTACTTAAGGCCAGGTATTCCGGGCAAAACCTGGAACATCTGCTCATCGATGTGGGCACTGTTCCGGCGGAGACCTTAACCGAGGCGATGGCGGAGGATGATTACCGGTCGCTGCCCCAGTTCATCTCCAACGCTGTCCAGGTTGTCAACGCCGGATGGGAGAAGACGAATAACCCCCAATTAATAGATATCCTAACCGACGGCGGGATGTATAAACGCTTCAGTTCAGTGATCAGGCCATTTGGGAACCCTTTCTTAAATAGATGGCTGGACTTGGAGATAGACCTGGCCAACATAAAGACCCTGGTGAGGGTGAAGTGGCTGGATTTGGATACAGCTCTGTTAACACAGAGCTTGATAGAGGATGGCTCAATAAAGAAGACCGAACTGTTTCCTCTCCGTGAAACCCCTTGGGAAGCAGTAGTTTCATTCTTCAGCAAGACGCGTTATGCTAAGATCGTAACTGGAGGTATCGATGCCCTCTTGAAATCTAACAGTTTTCTCCCCTTGGAGAGAATGGCCGATGTTACCCTCATTTCCTATTTGGAAAGAGCCAAAGTCCAATCTCTGGGAATTGAGCCCCTGGTGACCTACCTGCTGTTGAAGGAATATGAGTTTAAAGCTGTACGGACTGTACTGGTAGGAAAAGCTAACCAATTGTCAGCCGAGCTGATAAGAGACAAACTTCCAGAATATCCTTAAATCACGCCCAAGCTATTTGGCCACGAAGACACTAAGACACCAAGATTAAATACCAAATGTTTCCTTTGTGCCTTTGTGGCAGAAGGTTTAGAAATGAACAGACCAGAAAAAGAGAGCAAAACTGAACGCCCATTCGGAATGGTTCAACCCAATGACTCAACGAAGAATCCACCTCTAAAGACTTCTAATATGGCGGTCATTGGTGACCGGGACTCCGTTTTGCCCTTCAAGGCCATTGGAATGAAGGTAATGCCAGTGGCTGATGCTCAGGAGGCAGCCCAGGCATTTGACAGTTTAGTCAACGCTAAATATGTGGTTATCTTTATTAGTGAACGGGTGGCGGTAGAAATCGGGGAGAAAATAGAGGCGATTGTCCTGAAGACCCTGCCCAGCGTGGTGCTTATTCCAGACAATCGGGGCAGTTTAGGACTCGCAACTGAGAAAGTGAGACAGATAGTGAGCAAAGCGATAGGAGCGGATATATTCCGGGGAGGTGATAAGTAGTTGAAACCAGGAACTATAATTAAGGTCTCCGGTCCCCTGGTGGTAGCTGAAAAAATGGAAGAAGCCAGGATGTTCGATGTAGTTATGGTAAGCGACCATCAGCTCATCGGAGAAATCATTGAGCTCAAAGGAGATCGGGCTTTTATCCAGGTCTACGAAAACACCGGAGGGATAGGTCCTGGAGAACCCGTCTATCTCACCGGAGAACCGCTGAGTGTGGAATTGGGCCCTGGACTCATAGGTTCGATCTACGACGGAATCCAGCGCCCTCTGGATGTCATTCGGGCCCAAACAGGCGACTTCGTTACGAGGGGAATCAACATACCCGCCTTAGATAGAGAGAAAAAATGGCATTTCACGCCTGTAGCAAAAGAAGGAGACAAAATTAGCGGCGGCGACATCATCGGCACGGTGGAGGAAACTCCAGCGGTGGTGGATCGGATAATCATTCCTCCGGGAACAGAGGGAGAGATAGAACAGATAACAGAGGGAGACTTTTCGGTCAAAGAGGTAGTGGCCAGAGTGAAAACTGCCACCGGGATACAGGAGATCACTATGTCTCAGCAATGGCCAGTGAGAAAGGCTCGGCCCTATAAAAGCAAACTCATTCCCAACACCTTTCTCACCACCGGCCAAAGGGTGATTGATACCTTCTTTCCCATCGGCAAAGGGGGGACGGCCTGCGTGCCTGGGCCTTTCGGCAGTGGCAAGACAGTGATCCAGCATCAGTTGGCCAAGTGGGCAGATGCAGATATAATAATCTTTGTCGGCTGCGGCGAGCGAGGCAACGAGATGGCCAGCGTGCTGCTGGAGTTTCCAGAGTTGATCGACCCTAAAAGTGGTCGCCCGTTAATGGAACGGACTGTGCTCATTGCCAATACCTCCAATATGCCGGTGGCAGCCCGGGAGGCATCGATCTACACCGGTATCACCATCGGCGAATACTTCCGAGATATGGGCTACGATGTGGCAGTTATGGCCGATTCCACCTCCCGATGGGCAGAGGCACTCAGGGAGATGTCGGGCAGACTGGAGGAGATGCCCGGCGAGGAGGGCTACCCAGCCTACTTGGGCACTCGCCTGGCTGAGTTC
>DAOVDP010000105.1 GCA_030669445.1 Candidatus Latescibacterota bacterium
TTAGTCTTTGAGGCGAAATCAAAATCAGCTTGGAAAAACATACAACTCTCAAAATAGATAGGAGATGATAAATGTGGTCTCTATCAAGGTCCATACGGGCGAGCCTTTTGAGAAAGCACTCAGAAGGTTCAAACGACAGTGCAAACAAGAAGGAATAATCGTTGATCTTAAGAAAAAAGAGTATCATCTTAAGCCCAGTGAACTTCGCCGTCGGAAAATGGTAAAGGCGAAAAGAAGAGGTTAATTAAAAATGGTGCGGAATAATTAGAAAAAATCACCGGAAGAGTTGTTTTTCGGTGATTTTTTCATGTATTCGGGTGAGGAAAACACAGTGAAGAGAAAGATGTTTATAGGCGTGATCTCTGACACTCATGACAATCGGGATAAATCAAAAATAGCCATCGAGATCTTTAATCAAAAAGGGGTGGCCTTGGTGCTACATGCTGGCGATTTCACTTCCCCTTTCAACTGCAAGGATTTCTCCGCTCTGAAGGCAAAATTTATCGGAGTCTTCGGGAACAACGACGGCGACCGAATTGCCCTCAGGGAAAAATTCGCCCCCATAGGGGATATCCTCTCCGGAGTCCACAAGTTTGAATACCTGGAAAAGCGATTCGTCCTTATGCACGAACCCATATTGATCGAGCCCTTAGCCGAAAGCGGGAAATTTGATACGATTGTCTACGGACACACCCATCTGGTTGATCTGAGGCAAATAAAAGACACCTTGGTGCTCAATCCGGGAGAATGCGGGGGATGGCTTTATGGCCGCTCAACCATAGCCATTCTGAATTTAGAGACAATGGAGGCGGAAATCTTAGATATATGACAGAAAGAGAGCAAACTATCCAGGATAAACTCCAGTCGCTGCCGCAGAAACCTGGAGTTTATCTGATGAAGAGCAAAAAAGAGGAGATTATTTACATCGGCAAGGCCTCCTCTCTTAGAAATCGAGTGCGCTCTTATTTCCAGTCCTCTGTTCCTTTTTCCCCGCGACTTAATACCTTAAAGAGAAAGATCGCTGATTTCAACTACATTGTGACCGACAGCGAGGTAGAGGCCCTAATACTTGAGGCAAATCTGATCAAACAGCATAAACCCCGCTATAATGTGAACCTGAAGGACGACAAGAAATATCCGTATATCGCCATAAGCAAAGAACCTTTTCCCCGCATTTATGTGACCAGAAAGCTAAAAGACGACGGCACAGAATATTTTGGCCCCTACACAGATGTGAAGGCAATGCGCAGGACTTTAAAAACCTTACGTCGGATAATCCCGATGCGCAGTTGCCGCTGGGACCTTCCTGGTCACCATCCCCCCCGGGCCTGCCTCAATTTCCAGATTAGACACTGTACGGGACCCTGTCAGGGACTGATCTCCATTCAGGATTACGCCAGACTGGTCGGAGAGGCCCGCCTGTTTCTGAAAGGTCGCTCAGACGAGCTGGTTAAGGCCCTGCAGGAGAAAATGGAGGAAGCCTCTCGAAAGCTGAAATTTGAGCTTGCTGCTCAATTTCGGGACCGATTAGCTGACCTTCAGACTGTGCTGGTGCGACAGAAGGTGTTTACCTTAGAAAAAGAAGACCGGGATATTATATCCATTGCCAGGGAGCAGAACGATGCCATCGGCGTAGTGATGGAGGTCAGGGGTGGAAAGCTTTTAGACCGCAAACATCACCACTTAGATGGTGTTGCCGGCTTCTCCAAAGAGGAGATGCTCTCTGCCTTCGTGCGCCAGTTTTATCTGGATGCAGTCACTGTGCCCCCTGAGATCCACCTCCCTTTCCAGATAGAGGATGAATCGGCCACCACTACCTGGCTTTCCCAGAAACGAGGGGGAAAGGTCAGACTCTGTGTTCCTCAACGAGGCAACAAGACAAAATTGGTCAATATGGTTACTAAGAACGCTGAGCTTTTGCTGACAGAGTGGCAGCTCAAACGAGAAAGAACCCTTCCTCACTCCGTGGCTGCCCTTCAGAAAGACCTGAAACTCTCTGTACCTCCTCGCAGGATTGAAGCTACCGACATCTCGAACATCGGAGGGACAGACGCAGTGGGTTCTCTCGTCTATTTTCAAGACGGTCGTCCTAAGAAAAGCGAATATCGCCGGTTCAAGATTAAAACCGTGAAAGGGCAGGATGATTTTGCTATGGTCAAAGAGGTAGTTCAGAGGAGATTCCGCGGTCTAAAGGAGCAGAGCCAGCCTCTCCCTGACCTGCTGGTAGTAGATGGAGGGAAGGGACAACTCTCCAGCGCCGTGGCTGCCTTAGGTGAACTGGAGATTTCTGGCCAGCCAGTGATTGGTCTGGCAAAAAAACTGGAGGAGGTCTTTTTACCTGGGCTGTCTGATCCTCAGAATATTCCCAAGACCTCTGGTTCATTGAAATTGCTCCAAGCGGTAAGAGATGAAGCCCATCGTTTTGCCGTTTCCTACCATCGGAAATTGAGAGGGAAGAAAATAAGCCGATCGGTTTTAGATCAAATCCCTGGAGTTGGCCCAGTCCGTAAGGCTGTTTTGCTGAAGAATTTCGGCTCAGTAAAACAGATCGCCCAGGCTTCAGTGGAACAGATTGCGCAAGTTAAGGGAGTGAACCTGCCGTTGGCTCGAATCATAAAAGAGCAGCTCAACAATGCGTAGAGAGGCCTCTCCGCTGAAAATACTTGACAATCTGCCCCAGGTGATGGTATAATACTAATGGTGTCCTTTTGTAAAGGTATGTCAACTGAGTTGGAGAGTGTTCGTAATAGCCATTTCAGTGGCTCAGAGGGCGACTAAAACCGCCACTGCAAAGTAAAGCAAATTTTCAGACTCTATGTACCGCTTCTGTAAAGGGTCGGCCAATGGCAACTGTAGAACTGAAAAATGTGAGAAAGATTTTTGGGAGAAATGTCATCGCTGTGAACCGCCTTGACCTTGAAGTTAAAAATGAGGAATTTATGGTCTTGGTTGGCCCCTCGGGCTGCGGGAAATCAACTACTTTAAGGATGATCGCTGGATTAGAAAACGTGGACCAAGGAGAGATATTTATCGACAGAAAGCTAGTTAATGATATTCCTCCCAAGGATAGAGACATCGCAATGGTATTTCAGAACTACGCCCTGTATCCCCATATGACGGTCTACCAGAACATGGCCTTCGGATTGAGACTGAGGAGATATCCCCAAGCTGAGATCGACAAGCGGGTGAGAGAGGCAGCAGAGATACTAAGTATATCAAGATTCTTGAACCGTAAGCCCAAGGCTCTCTCCGGTGGCGAAAGCCAGCGAGTAGCGGTAGGAAGGGCTATCGTCAGGAAACCAAAGGTGTTTCTTTTTGACGAACCCCTTTCCAACCTGGACGCTAAGCTCAGAGTCCAGATGCGAGCCGAGCTCAGTAAACTTCACGCCCGATTGAAGGCTACCATAATCTATGTCACTCACGACCAATTAGAGGCAATGACTATGGGGGAGAGGATTGTGGTTATGCGTGACGGGCTGCTTCAGCAAGTCGATCAACCTCTACATTTATATCGAAGGCCTGCCAATAAGTTCGTCGGTGGATTCATCGGCAGTCCCACAATGAATTTCATAGAGGGAACGATAGAAGGAACTGGGAACAGTCTGGTTCTCGATGAAGGAGTGCTCAAAATCCAGATACCTCCTCGTTATTATAAGTCGCTTAGTCGCTATATTGGGAAGCCTCTGATATTCGGACTTCGCCCCGAGGATGTGCACTATCGGAATTCTGTCAAATCTGGACAGGAAACAGCGGAAATCTCCGCCACGGTGGATGTGGTTGAACCGATAGGAAATGAGACATTTCTTCACCTGATCGCAGGCAAGTCCCACTTGGTGGCTTCCACAACAGCTTCAGCGTTCCCTCAACTGGGTGAAAAAATAAAATTAACCTTAGACCTCAGTCGAGCCCATTTCTTCGACAAAGAGACTGAGTTATCTTTGCTTTAGCGAGGTGACGGATAAAATGGACGCGGAGACTGTTAGAATGGCGGCAAATGCAGGTATGTTCTACCCGGCAGATCCAAAGGCGTTGAGTCAGATGATCGATACTTATCTGGAAAACGCAAGGGGCGCTGGTGTCTCGGGCGAAGTCATCGGACTAATCTGCCCTCACGCCGGATACGAATATTCAGGACAGATAGCCGCTAACGCTTACAAACAGGTCGCTGGCAAAGATTACCTAACCGTGGTGGTGATTGCCCCCAGCCACTCAGAATATTTCCCAGAGATATCCGTATACAACGGGGATGGCTTTAAAACACCTCTGGGACCGGTTTATGTGGACAAAGATCTGGCCAGCCAGCTTGTGGCCCAGCACAGAGCGGTAGTTTTCTCGGCCCGCGGCCACTGGATAGCGGGATCGATGAGACAGGAACACTCGCTGGAGGTTCAACTGCCTTTCCTTCAGAAAGTTCTGAAAAATTTCAAGATCGTCCCTGTTGTTATGGGCAATCAGGAATATTCCTCCTGCCAAATACTGGGAGAGACATTGGCTACGGTGCTACCTGATAAAAAGGCTCTGATCGTGGCCAGCTCGGACCTCTCGCATTTTCACCCTTACGACCAAGCAGTCAAGTTGGACAAAACAGTTATAGGCCATGTTGATAAATTTGACTTCACCGGGTTATCAGAAGATATTGAGCAGGGAACCTGTGAGGCCTGCGGCGGTGGTCCTATGGTGGCCGCTATGATTGCTGCTGAGATGCTGGGAGCTAACCAGGCAAAGGTGCTTCTCTATACCAATTCAGGAGATATAACCGGTGACCGGAGCTCTGTGGTAGGTTATATGGCGGCTATGCTCTACAAAGGAACTACTAAGAAAAGACAGGGAAGGGTTGGAGTCCAGTTAGGACTGAGCGAGGACGACAAACAGCAACTGTTGACCCTTGCCCGCACAACTGTCGAATGCCAATTACAGGGTGAAGAACCGCCTGAACTCAAGTCAAAGTCACAGGTTCTGAATCAGAAAAGGGGAGCCTTTGTAACCCTCACCAAATGGGAGACGCTGAGAGGA
>DAOVDP010000175.1 GCA_030669445.1 Candidatus Latescibacterota bacterium
AACCAAGCAAGGGCAGAGGAGCAACTCTTCAACAGTAACTGGAAAACAGAAGGGGAGTAGACCGCAGTTTCCGGCGAAAGGGGAGAGTTGCCGAAGTCTGAGGCTTTTCTACTCGGGGTTTCAGACTGGGTCTGCAGAGAAGATCTGCAGGACTGTCACGGTGCAAAACGACCGTGGAGCGCTGCATTGCGACTGTGAGAGCAGTTGACAAGGCCACGCCTGCCTTTTGCAACTGCTTTTTTTATGCCCAATTCGCTGTTTGATCGTCAATATGACTATAAAGGTATATATTTCAAACTGTGAGGTAAAGGCATGGTGAGACTTGAAGGTTCTTATGTAGCTCTTATCACCCCATTTAAAGAGGGGAAAGTAGGCGAAGAAAAACTGAGAGAGCTGGTGGATTTCCAGATTACCAACGGTACCGATGGGATTGTGCCCTGTGGTACTACTGGGGAGTCGGCAACCCTTTCTTTCCAGGAGCATTGCCGGGTAATAGAGGTTGTCGTCGAGGCTGTGGCCGGGCGAGTGCCGGTGCTGGCCGGGGCTGGTTCTAACAGCACCAGAGAGGCGATCGAGTTGCTCCACCACGCGGTAGAAGTTGGGGCAGACGGGGCGTTGGTTATCACCCCTTACTATAATAAACCGACCCAGGAAGGACTCTATCAACATTTCGCTGAGCTGGACCGGAATACGCAGCTTCCCATGGTGATGTACAATGTGCCTGGCAGAACTTCGGTCAATATGCTGCCTGATACTGTGGCCAGGCTTGCTGAGCTGGAGAACATCGTGGGGATAAAAGAGGCCAGCAGTGATCTCTCTCAGATAACCGAGATCTTGACTAAGTGTGCCCCCGATTTTGTGGTGCTCTCTGGTGATGATATGACCACCCTGCCCATTCTTGCCGTTGGGGGCAAGGGGGTGATCTCCGTGGTGGCCAATATCGCCCCCAGAGAGGTGGCAGATATGGTTGACTATTTTCTCAGCGGCCAATTTAGACAAGCCCTGGACCTACATCTGAGACTCTACCCCCTTTCCCGGGCCATGTTTCTGGAGACAAATCCTGCCCCGGTGAAGGCCGCCCTGAATCTTTTAGGTGAGGATGTAGGTGATGTTCGATTGCCTTTAGTGAACATTTCTCAGTCCAGTTTGCAGAAACTGCGCAAGGCTATGAAAGTATTTGGCTTTTCTGTGTAGAGGTGGTTAACATAAAGTTATGGGCTTCATGGAAGCCATCCCAAAAAACAATTTAGCCACAAAGACACTAAGACACCAAGATTAAGCAATGAATATCCGCTTTGTGTCTTGGTGCCTTCGTGGCTACGAAGGAGGTAGAAAGAAAAAATGGCTAAAGATTTCATGGACATACTCAGGGATAGACTAAGTGAAGAGGACTATCAGAAACTCGTCAGGGTAGATAATCCCCAGCTTCATCAGTTTGTAGCTCAGTATGTGGAGCTCTGTAATCCTGCAGAAATATTCGTTTGTACTGACTCTCCCGAGGATATCCAGTTTATCAGGGAGGAGGCCACAAGGATAGGAGAGGAGAAAAGACTTGCCATAGAAGGGCATACTGTCCATTTTGACGGCTATTACGACCAGGCAAGGGACAAGGGAAACACCAGATTCCTCTTGCCCGAGGGTATTGATTTGGGGCCTCATATAAGGACTACGAACAGGGAGAAGGGGTTGGAGGAGATTGATACTATCTTGAAGGATATTATGCGGGGACACCGGCTATATGTACGCTTTTTCTGCCTGGGTCCCATTAGATCTGAATTCACTATGCCGGCGGTCCAACTTACGGATTCTGCGTATGTAGCCCATAGTGAAGACCTCCTTTTTAGACAGGGCTACGAGGAGTTTCTGAGATTAGGAAGGTCGGCTCAATTTTTTAGATTTGTGCATTCTCAGGGAGAACTCCAGGGGGAAGTAAGTAAAAATACCGGTCAGCGCAGGATATACATTGACTTAGAAGATGAGACAGTGTACAGCACGAACACGCAATATGGTGGTAACACAATCGGACTCAAGAAATTGGCCCTGCGCTTGGCAATAAATAGGGCGTCAAAGGAAGGTTGGCTGGCAGAACATATGTTTATTATGGGAGTGCATGGTCCCGGCGGCAGGGTCACCTATTTTACCGGGGCATTCCCCTCACTCTGTGGAAAAACCTCCACCGCTATGTTGGAAAAAGAGACCATAGTGGGAGATGATATCGCCTATTTGAGAATAAAAGATGGGGAGATTCGAACAGTCAACATAGAAAAGGGCATCTTCGGAATAATCCAGGGGGTGAATTCACAGGATGACCCAATTCTGTGGAAGACACTTCATTCCCCCGGCCAGATCATATTTTCCAATGTGCTGATTACCGAAAAAGATGAGGTCTATTGGATTGGCAAAGACGGAGAAATCCCACCCAGAGGTTTCAACCATTCGGGACAGTGGATTTCAGGAAAAAAGGATGCAGATGGAAATCTGATACTGCCTTCACACCCTAATGCGCGGTTTACGCTTGAATTAAAACTTCTACGGAATGCAGATCCAGAGTTGAACAACCCAGAAGGAGTAGTAGTAGGAGGGATAGTTTACGGAGGTAGGGATTCGGATACCCGGGTGCCAGTAGAAGAATCCTTCGACTGGATACACGGCGTAATTACCAGGGGCGCATCTCTGGAATCAGAAACTACGGCTGCCACCCTGGGGAAGGAAGGGGTTAGGAGATTTAACCCTTTATCAAATCTGGATTTCCTTCCTGTACCGGTGGGCAAGTACATAGAAAATCA
>DAOVDP010000024.1 GCA_030669445.1 Candidatus Latescibacterota bacterium
GGGTATCAAAACGATCATTATTAAAATGGGTGGGGTTTCTCTGTATCGGAAAACCTTGCCGCTCTTTTTAGGGATAGTTTTAGGGCACTTCTTTGCTGCCGGTATCGGCAACCTGATAGATTGGGGATGGTTCTTTGGACATGGACACGAGATAAGCGGATGGTAAGAAATAGAGAGACTAAGTACGCGTTTTCACAAATATTATGGCGTAACTTGCTCATAGGAGATTCTTCGGCTGCGCCTCAGAATGACAGCGTTTGTCACTCTGAACGAAGTGAAGAGTCTCAATACCAAGCCAATAAGAATACGTCACCGTAATTGTGAATTGGAGTACCAAGAAACAGGAAAACTGAGAAACAAATTGTTCTTCAGTTGGACATCGCCATCAACAGGAGCAAAAAGACGACAATGGAAAGACACCATACTTCCCTAACTCTGGTTGAGGATGTGCTAATCATCCTGGCCATTTTCTCCCTGTGGCCAATCATATTGGGATGGCAAGGGATTATCTTTAAGCTTATCCCATATTTGGCGCTGGGAGTGATGGCGGCCATATTTGTCCGACGGATGAGGCGGGTGAGGACCTTTGAAAAAAAATCGTAGCTCCAGGCCGGTTAATTTGTGGTTGAAACTTTTTTGCTCGCTGTTAGTCTCACTCCTGCCCCAGCTGAGTGCCAACAGCGAAAGCATAAAAGAGACGAATCTCAGGGGAGACGGGCTGCTTCAGAATAAAAGATATGAAGAGGCGATCTCACTTTGGCAGCAGGCACTACGGAAAGCCCCCAATGATGTGAATATCCTTGTCCGTTTAGGAGTTGCTTTATCACTCCAGGAAAAATATTCCCAGGCAGAGACGATTCTGAACCAAGCCCTGAAGATTGAGCCTAATAACCCTAAGGTGCTTTACAATCTTGGTTTGGTGTATTTCAGGCAAAACCAGGACGAAAAAGCCTTGCGCTGTCTTTCCAGAACATTAGAGTTGGTAGATTGGTATCCTGAGGCAAATTACCATATAGGAGTTATTTACGAAAGGAAGGGCTTGAAGGACAAAGCGATGGAGTGTTATGTTAAGGAGGTGAATAACAACCCTGCCTCCGCGAAAACCTGGCAGCGCCTATTCGCCCTGAAGCACAAGTTGGACTCAGAAGCAACTGCTACACCTCGAAGGAGCGGAATTCGACCCAAAACGGCCGTGCTGGGTTTTGTATTATTCCTGGCACTGGTTGTTATGTTATACTTGAGAAAAAGGGAAAAACAGGAACGCCCTTTTACTCCGAAACGACTCTAACCAAGCAGTCGTCCCTTTGCGCCAAGAGATATTGTTGCTCTTCAGATGAGGACTAATTTACTTTGGGTGAGGCTGGAAAACGATTTTCTTAATAATTGGAGAAATGAAGGAGTTATTTTTGAAGAACTTTCTATTGATATAGGAAGGGAAGTACAATGAGCAAACTCGGCAAATATCTGTTGATTCTCATTGGGATTCTTTTGCTTTCCTCTGTCACTGTGTTCGATCCGACCTACATTACTGATAAGATACTTAGTAGGTTGGTAAAGCCTCCGGAGGGGAGAACTGAAAGTGTTCCTGCCCCGGTAGAAAAACACTTGAAGGAGGCATTGGATCTGGTCACTGTGACTCGGACTCAACAGATTTTATCGGATTTCACCTCCTGGGGTGCAAGGACTGTGGGTTACCCTGGTAACAAGAGAGGCTGTGAATATATAAGAGACCGATTCGAAGAGATCGGGTTGGAGAAGGTAACCATTGATACATTTAAGGTCGCAGCCCCGGTAGATAAGGGAGCAAGACTCCACATCCGCTCTACTGGAGAAGAGGTACCAGTTTATTGCCTGTGGCCCAATAATGTTAAGACTCCTACCCTCCCGAAGGAAGGTATTACGGGAAATTTGATCTATGGCTGCAAGGGAGATTTTAAGGATTTGAATGGGAAACAAGTAGAAGGCAGCATCGTTCTTTTAGATTTCGACTGCGACCAGAACTATATAAATGTCCGTATGCTTGGAGCTGAGGCGATAATTTTCTTTGACAACGGTATTGTCAACCAGAAACAGGCAATGGATAAATTCCTGAAAGTGCCTGCTGATATCCCCAGATATTGGGTAGAAAAAGGGGATGTTCCCGCACTGCTGAAGTTGGCAGAGTCAGGCCAGGCCGAGGTTACACTGACTGCAAGGATGGACTGGGAAGAAGTGGAGACCTGGAATGTTTACGGCTACCTGCCCGGTTCTGATGAGCTGATGCCCGAAGGCGGTGAGTGGAAAGACCAGCTTATTGTGGTGGAGGCTTATTATGACGCCATATCAGTGGTCCCCCGTCTGGCCACCGGCGCTGAGAATGCCTGTGGGATAACTGCCCTGCTCCAAGTGGCCCAAGTGCTTAAACAATACCAGCCGAAATATTCAATGCTCTTCTTAGCCACTTCGGCTCACTTCCAGGGACTTACAGGGATCAACGATTTTCTCCATCGACATACCCGAGAGAGTGACTACTTCTTAAAGAAGATGCCTGAGAGAGATAAGATAAACCTCAAGCTTTTTGTTGGGTTGGATTTGTCCAGCCATAGTGATCAGATCGCTGCCTTCTCCCAGGGCGCTTTTTACCACCCCACCTGGATCACCGATGACTTTGTGAAAAACACCCTCGCCCCTTTTGCTAGAAAATTCACCGCCTATGCTGCAGAGATTTTCCCTCAACATTCCGACTGTTATATCAATGCCATAACTCCTCCCAAGAGGAGCTGGAAGGATTTTGTCTCCACCCCTCCTGCCTTCGACAGCGAGGCAGTGGTCTTTGTGGGCAAACACGGGATAACCCTGGCCACCTCCAATGATGCGCGCGAGAAGATTGATACCCCTGTAGACAAGACAGAATATGTGAATATGGAAAATCTTACCAGCCAGACAAAGACCGTTGCAGGCCTGTTAATGAAGGCTTCCGGAGATGCTAAGTTTTTTCCAACCCTGAAAATGCAATTAGAAGACAAGGCCCATGATCTGAAGGGTCATATCTACTGGTGGAACCCAAAGGAGGGCTTCACCCCCAATACCCCAATTCCTGGGGCAGTCGTTACCTACCAGTTGCCAGAGTTTAAGAGTTGCACCGGGGTAAGGAGATTGATGACTACACTCTCTGACCAAGGGGGCGAATTCCATTTCCGGAGCCTCAGACAGGAGAAGGGGACAGTGGAGATCAGGGCCTATAAACTGGACGAAGACGGCAAGATTGTCTATGCCCCAGATATGGGGTGGGATGGAAACGAGACCTATCCCATAAAAGTGGCGAACAACTGGTGGAACCTGGAGATGATGGAGGTGCTGTTTAAATGCCAGGCTTTGAGTCTGTTTGAGATAATCGATTCCAGATACTTCACTGCTCTGGATGTTCTGAACCTTCTCACCCCTGACAACTCTACCCCTATCAAATATGGGTACTGTCTTGGTTTTGCCGGGGGCACCAAACAGAGCGGGAAAGAGGAGAATGTGACCCAGGCGGCGGTGGTTTTTGCTACACCCGGCTCGAGGTTGAAGATTCTGATGGGTACCAGTCTTTTTGGAATAAAGTATCTGCTCACTGATGCCCCAGAAGAACTGCTGATAAATCCAGTAAATGAAAGACAGGCTAATGCGGAAATACTGGAGCAAGCCCTGGGACAAGGATATGGTCTTTCTGAGGGAATAATTAGCTGGCCCGCTTATAAGATAGCCAGGGATATATGGATTGTTGACGATGTCAGACTGAAGGTCCTTACAAAATATGGTGTTAGGAATGAAAGGATTGAGAATTTACACCAAGAGGCCAGAGCGGCACTGCTGGCGGCGAAGAGATATAAAGAGGATCTACAGTATGATAAGGCCGTAGCCTCTGCCAGGAAGGCCTGGGGACTGGAAGCCAGAGGATACCCGGATGTGAAGGGCACAGCAAATGACACGGTTAGGGGTATTATCTTCTACTTTGCTTTGCTTCTGCCCTTCTCTTTCTTTATGGAAAGACTGTTACTTGGAGCCAAACAGATCACCAAACAGATTATAGGCACAGCGGGGATATTTGTGGCCGTCTTTATGGTGCTCCAATTTGTGCACCCTGCCTTTAAGTTAAGCACCTCCCCCTATGTGATCTTTCTGGGGTTTCTAATATTAGCATTGGGAGTGGCGGTATTGTCCATAGTGGTGTCGAAGTTCAACCAAGAGCTTAAGAAAATGAAAAGAACTGCCTCCGGCGTCTACGAGGCAGATGTAGGAAGGGTAAGTGCCACGATGGCGGCGACTATCCTGGGAATCAACAATCTGAGGAAAAGACCCCTACGAACAGGTCTCACTGCCACAACCTTAATATTGCTCACATTTACCGTGCTTTCTTTTACTTCTATAAAAACCTCCATGAAATTTTATAAATTGCCTCGTGACAATAAACCGTTCTATCAAGGGGGGCTAGTCAGGGACAGAAATTGGAGAGGGTTGCAGAATTCTGTGCTGGAATATACCAAAAGAGCATTTGAGGGGAAAGCTACCGTAATACCCCGCTGCTGGTATATTGCCAAGACAAAGGGAGAGAAAGTTTACATTGATTTCCAGGCCCTTTCCACCAGGCAGAAGAGCTTCGCCAACGGGCTCTTAGGATTCGCTTCCCAAGAGATTGTAGCTACTAAGCTGGATAGATTCCTGGTGGGGCCCCGAAGTAGATGGTTCAAACCGGGAGAAAGGAAAGTCTGTATACTTCCGACTGACATGGCCAGTTTAGTGGGCATTACCCCAGAGGATGTAGGTAGGGTAAATATTAGGATGTTGGGCTCTGAATTTGAGGTTATTGGACTTATTGACTCGAGGAAGTTTAATCAATTTAGAGACTTAGATGACGAGAAGCTTACTCCTGTAGATACAGTGACAGAAGGGACAAGGCTACAAACAGGATTGACAGAAGATCCCAATCTTCAGGCAACCGCCCCCATACAGGCTTTTCTACATTTAGAAGCTAGCAATGTGATAATCCTTCCCTATCAGTATGTGATGGACCTGGGGGGGACGTTGAGGTCTGTGGCAGTCACCTCTTTCCGGGATGAGCAAGGCAGGCCCAAGGAAGATTTCCTTCCCGACATAGAAGAATTTATGATGCGAGTAGCGCTCACAATGTTTGTGAGTGAGGGCGATAAGGTGCAGGTTTACAGCTCATTAGGAGCGACCAGCCTGTCAGGAATAGCGAACCTTCTTATCCCTATTCTGATCGCTGCCCTGATAGTGTTGAACACCATGCTGGGAGCTGTCTATGAAAGGCATACAGAGATTGGTATTTACAGTTCAGTAGGATTGGCGCCGGTTCATGTGGCTGCTCTGTTTCTGGCTGAGGCTGCTGTCTACGCCACCTTGGGAGCTGTGGGAGGCTATTTGGTGGGACAGGTGGTTACTAAAATACTTATGAGTGCCAATATGCTTTCGGGGATTTCTTTAAATTATTCCTCCCTGTCTGCTGTCTGGTCGACTATTGTGGTGATGGCCACTGTGTTCCTCTCCGCGACATACCCAGCCAGGAAGGCAGCGGCTATGTCGGTCCCCGATGTTACCAGAAAATGGGTACTGCCCGAACCTGAAGGAGACAATTGGAGATTCGATTTCCCCTTTACTGTAGGGGAGACTGAAGCCTTAGGGATGTATGTCTATCTGTCAAAAGTGTTCGATTCTTATGGAGAAGGTTCAATCGGCGATTTCACCACAGGAAAAGTGAAACTCTCTGCGGTAAGATACGATGGCATCTCTGGATACAGAATATCCTTGTTGACCTGGTTGGCTCCATACGACTTGGGAGTAAATCAGAGCGTCACTTTCGATGCTATCCCCACCGGTAAACACAATATCTACCGCATTGAGGTGCACATTCACCGACTCGCTGGGGAAATTGCCTCTTGGAAGAGACTTAATCGAGGATTCCTCGGTTCCTTAAGAAAACGCTTCTTAGTGTGGAGGACAGTCTCACCGGATATGAAACAGCAATATACGGCCGAGGGAAAACGGCTTATAGGAGAGAGTTAATGACTTTACTGTAAGTGAAGTCAAAAAGTGAAAGTGATTTCGGATAGTGTTTACGAGAATGTTGAAAATGTGAAAGGAGACGAGATTGACAGAAGCAAAAGGGGAAAAGGAAGAGTATCAGCTTGTGTCGGAAGGGGCGGCCTACGAGGAGGGATTCAACATAAAAACACTCTGGGCGGCACTGTTCGTGGGGTTTATTATGATGCCCGGCGCCATTTATATGGGCCTGATTATGGGCGTAGGCTTGAGTGGAGCTGCCCAGTGGGTGACGATAATCCTGTTTGTGGAGGTTGCTAAGCGGGCGTTCATCCAGCTAAAGACCCAGGAGATACTCATTATTTATTGGATTGCAGGGGGATTGGTGGCTTTAGGAGGGGTCAAAATGGGCGTGGGAGCCGCTATGTTTGGGGGGCCTTTTGCCGGAATGATCTGGGATCAATATTTTGTCAACTCTCCTCAGGCATCTGGATTGGCACAATACATCCCTCGCTGGTTGACTCCGGAACCGGGATCTCCCATATTTCTGACCAGATCTTTTCTAAACAAGGCCTGGCTCGTTCCCATAGTTGTTCTGATAATCCATCAGGTGCTTTTCCTCATCAATCGACTCAGCTTAGGGTATGCCCTTTTCCGGGTGACTTCAGATATTGAGAGGCTTCCCTTTCCTATGGCTCCGGTCACCGCTGGCGGTGCTACTGCTTTAGCTGAGACCTCTGGCAAAAAAGAGAGTTGGAGATGGCGAATCTTTAGCATCGGCTCTATCATCGGAGTGATATGGGGACTTGTTTACATCGTGGTGCCCACTATATCAAATATCTTGCTGGTGAAACCGGTGACCTTGCTGCCTATTCCGTGGATGGATTTCACCACCCATCTGAAATCGGTGCTGCCTGCTGCCCCTCTGGCAGTGGTGACGAATTTAGGTGCCCTACTGGCTGGCTTTGTGCTGCCTTTCTGGGTAGTGGTAGGTGCTTTCATAGGTCAGATAGGCAGGGCTCTGATGGTTAACCCTATTCTTTACCATCAAGGTATCCTCCATCGGTGGACGTGCGGAATGACCTACCAGCCAACCAGGATAGCTAATGATCTGGACTTCTGGATAAGTTTTTCCATCGGATTGGCAATTGTAGTGGCCGTAGTAGGGATATGGTCAGTGGCCAAGATATTTGCTGCCAGGAAGAAACACGGAGAGGTGAGGCAGAAACTGCTTCCCCCCGAGGGTAGAGGTGATATCAAGATTGTCTTTGCTTTCCTTATATGGGCAGCAAGTACTGTTGGTTACGTTCTTCTAGTCCATATCTTAGTCCCTGACTTCCCGGTTTGGATGATAGTCTTCTTTGGTTTTATTTTTACCCCTTTTCTTTCCTATATTTCTGCCCGGATGATTGGAATCACTGGCAGTGCAGCAGGTGCTGCCTTCCCATTCGTTCGAGAGGGAATGTTCTATCTGTCCGGATACAAAGGGGCAGCTATCTGGTTCGCCCCTGTCCCTATGTTCAATCAGGGCCAAATAGCACAAACATTTAAACAGCTTGAATTGACGAAAACTAAGTTCGGAAGCCTCATAAAGATGTTTGTCCTTTCCCTGGGAATTATGATTATATCCAGCTTTATATTCTGGTCGCTTATCTGGAAGTTGGCACCGATACCTTCGGCGGCTTATCCCTATGTCCAGAAAGTTTGGCCTTATTTTGGAACTATGCAAGCCCTTTGGGCCTCCTCTACCCTGCCAGGAGGTGGTGACCTCATGGCAGGAGTCGTTAAGCTGAAGGTCATACTCTCAGGTCTGGGAGTGGGTGGATTGATGTTTCTTATGTTCTCTATCTTAGGTGTTCCCCTGGTACTCTTCTATGGCATCGTGGGAGGGGTTACACTCTTTATGCCCACAGCCTTTGTCAGTTTTATCGGGGGGTTGCTCAGCAGATATTATTTAGTTAAAAAATTTGGGAAAAGGAAATGGAGAGCCTATGCCCCGATTCTGCTGGCTGGATACGGTTGTGGCCTGGGACTTGTAGGGATGGTCTCGATAGCAATTGCCCTCATCGCCAAGTCAATTTCCACTGTGGTGTTCTGAAGAATAAGAACCAGATTTGTGACAGGCAGACATTCGGGCTTACCCGTTGGCGAATTAGATTTATGCAGCAACAAGCTTGGAAACTTCTCAGTTGGTGTGGTATCTCTTTTCTCATTCCCCAGAAGTGGTCAGTGGGGAAAATCCAGGGAGATGAGACAGAAGGTTCTTTGAGAATAGACGACCCCTTGGCTGAAAGAATCCAGCTCATCTGGAAGGAAACACCGCCAGGCCAAATAGCAAAATTTGTCGACCGACACATTCACCAGGTCGAAAAACAAGCCCGCAAAAAGAAACTGCAGATTTCTGTAAAGAGAGATCTTAAATATCAAGTAAGTAAAAAACTCGAGGGGGAGTTTTTCTACTGGAAGGCCGATTCTCAGGCCTATAATTTTTGCTTGCAGACTGGAGGCAAGCGCAACCGAGTGCTGTTCTTAAGGATTTTGGGCAACTCAGATGAAGATCTTGAACCCAAAGCACTTAGGATTACCTCCTCACTGAAGGTGGAGAGAGATTCTCCTCGCTGTCGCTGGGCTATTTTTGGTTTAGATGTGACCTTGTCTCGAGAGTTCCACCTGGATGGATGCAATTTACTGGCGGGTCACGTGAGACTGAACTTTAGTGCTGAGGATCAGAGACTTCAGATTAATAAGTTCAGTCTGGGGCAGATAGTACTTGAGAAACAGTCCTTGGAGAATTGGGTGCTGCAGAGATTCAAACCAGAACTTGAGGGGTTTAAACTCACCGTGGAGGAGAAACAGATATATAAGCATCAGGGATTGGCAATACAGGGGGAGAAGAAAGGTCTTCTGTCCTGGCACCTTAAGAAGAATAAAATCTGCCTCTACACCTGGTTTTGCCCAGAGGCAAATAACATTTTAGTGGTCTTGGACGGATACAAAAAGCTCTGTAGTATTAAGAAGGTTGTGGACAATGTCCTTTGTCATTAAGATTGTTTACCTCACGTTCAAAGGAGAGAAAGAGTAATGTTTGGGAAGAGGCCCCACATTTCCAGGGAGCAGATGCTTAGTTCCAGGCCGGTGCGGAACCAGGTATTACAATGGGAGCATAAAGATAACAAAGTGTCTGTTGTCTTTAGGCGAAAAGAGTCGAAAGGGATGGGTTTTCTCTCCAAGATTTTCCATATTCCTAAAAAAAAGGTAGTGGAGCTGGACTCTCTGGGGGCACGGGTGTGGCGAATGTCTGACGGTGAGCATACGGTAGAGACGATGATTGAGACCCTGGCAGCAGAGAATAAATTAGAATATAAAGAGGCGGAGGTAGCATTACTGCAGTTTCTGAAGAGTCTCGGCCAAAAAAGGATGATCGGATTTCAGATTCCGACCCAAAAGAAACCTCGTAACCTCCAATTTGCAGAGGATAACTAAGAGATGGAAAACAAAGTAACGGATTCTAAAACCGAAGGCAAGATCCAAAGGCAAATAGTGCTTCCCCTCAGCAAGGCGGTTCAGATCAGTATGGAGAGCCTAAGAGTCAGACTGGGGCGCTCTATGGTGACAATGAGCGGTATTGTGTTGGCCATCGCATTTCTTATGTCAATCTGGACATCCAATGCGATAATTGAGAGCTTGAGGGAGGCAAATGATCCCAATATTAATCTCATTCTTCAAACAAAAGGGATTGAGATTGGGACCGAAGGGGAGAAGGCCGCCCGTGCCAGACAGATATGGCTGGTTACCCTTTCGTTGTTAGTCTGCGGTGTAGGAATAACAAACGCTATGCTGATGTCTGTCACTGAACGGTATCGAGAGATTGGGACAATGAAGTGCCTGGGTGCCTTGGACTCTTTTATTGTGAAACTGTTTCTGTTAGAGGCCTCCTTCCAAGGTCTAATCGGCACAGTGGCAGGTGTAATAGTCGGATTCCTGCTCAGTTTTGTCATATCTCTGGCAAGTTATGGGGGAACTGTTACTCACTATTTCCCGGCAAGTAGGATTCTGGGTTTTGTGGGACTGTCGGTCTTAATTGGCCTGGCACTCTCCGTCTTGGGGGCGGTGTTGCCGGCTACTAAGGCGGCCAAGATGGAGCCAGTGGAGGCAATGAGGGCGGAAAGATGAGAGAGGTAGGATCAAGGAGGTATTTGTGGGACTGACGCATGTTACTATGATCCCAAATTATTCATACAACCACTAATTTTACTAATTTGCATTAATTTAACAATCACTTCAGGGATTCTTTTAATTCGTGAAAATTTGTGGTCATTAGTGGTTTTTGGCAGTTTACAAGGAGGAAATCTGTATGCCAGCGGAGACTATTGTGAGAACAGAGGAAGTGGTGAAGATATACAGAATGGGAGGCACTGAGGTAAGGGCCTTGGATGGAGTTGTGCTGGAGATCTACCGGGGAGAATATCTCTCGATTATGGGGCCTTCTGGCTCGGGAAAAACGACTCTATTTAATATGGTGGGGGGGTTGGATAAACCCTCCGTAGGGAAGGTGTACATCGATGAGGTCGATGTGGCACAGCTTGATGCCTATGAATTAGCCTGGCTTAGATGTCGAAAGATAGGGTATATATTTCAGACCTTCAACCTGCTTCCGGTGATGTCAGCCTTGGAGAATGTGAGTCTACCAATGACCTTCGCTGGGCTCTCCTCTGACGAGGCTCGAGATAAGGCAGCGGCGCTGCTGACCAGGGTAGGGTTGGGGGAAAGGATATTGCACAAGCCATCGGAGCTCTCGGGAGGGCAGCAGCAGCGGGTAGCAGTAGCCAGGGCAATGGCGAACGACCCAGCAATTCTTCTGGCCGATGAACCAACCGGGAACCTCGACCTCACCACTGGCAGGGAGATTATTGAACTACTTCGGGAGATGAGTAAAGAATCCAGTGTGACCATCATCTCCGCCACCCACGACATGAAGATGTTAGATGTCTCTGACCGGGTGGTATGGCTGCGAGATGGAAAGGTGGAGAGAATCGAACGGAGAGAGGACATTAAGATATCTGTAGGCACTATTGAAGGAGAAACCGAGTAAGCTTGGTTGTGTGGCTTAATGCCCTCTTAGTCAAGTGGAAAGAGAACCTTAACAGAATTGATGTCAATGCACACATCTGGGCTATTTCGAGACAAAGTATGGATCTGTTTGAAACACAACGGAAAGGGGTTCCTGAAAGGCGGGCACCTCTGGCTGACAGAATGCGTCCTCGCTCGCTGGAAGAGTTTGTGGGCCAAGAACACATTTTGGGCCAGGGGAGG
>DAOVDP010000009.1 GCA_030669445.1 Candidatus Latescibacterota bacterium
ATATTGATTGCCTCGTAAAAAGTAGCAAAGTTGTCATTCCGAACGAAGTGAGGAATCTGATGTATTGATGAATTACAGTAGCTTATCAGATGCTTCGACAAGCTCAGCATGACAAAAAAGAGATTTCTTACGAGTCAATCAATATTAGAACTTCTTGACTGTGATTTTTCTTGACACGACGGTTGAAATATCTTATCTTTTATATCTTCATAAGGCGGGAGTAGTTCAGTGGTGGAACGCGAGCTTCCCAAGCTCGATGTCGCGGGTTCGAGTCCCGTCTCCCGCTCCAAGCTTACTGTTTGGAGCACGGATCTTGAAACCACAGTTTCACCTGTGGTTTTTCTTTGGCATTATTCCTAACGAAATGAAAGGCGCGAATTTGATAATGCCTTTTATCTGGCTGGAGGGAATCGAAATGCAAAATTTATCTACAACTTTCGACAAGGCCAAACTTAACTGGCTCCTCGTTAGTGGCTCCCGTTGGCTTTTTCTACTGCTCATCTGCGGGACCTTTGGTGCTTCTGGTGTCGTTCACTCCCAAAACGAGGAGAAACCCACCTGGGTTGACTGGCAAAACTATACGATCGGGGCAACGGGAATCGGTATTCCCGACACCACTTTATCTCGCCCTATTCAAAAGGAGTATGTCTTAGAAAAAGCCAGAGAAACAGCGGCAGAGTTGCTGCTTGGTACAGTAGAGGAACTAAACCTCACCTCCAATATGACAGTTCGAGACACATTAGCCGCTGACAGTCTGTTGACCTCTCGAGTAAAAGAACTGACCCAAAAGGCCAAAGAAGTGGACATCCGGTATATGTCTGATCTCTCAGTGGAGGTAGATATTCAGCTTCCTCTCACCGGGGAGCTGGCCGAGCTGCTGCTTCCACCTACCGGCGGGGGAAAACCGGTTGCAATAGACACCCTACATTGCCCCCTATGTGGGCATCCATGGCCCCTTGACAAACCCTTCCCCAAATATCTCTTTTCCCTACCAACCTTTGGCAGTCAAGAATACACTGGATTAATCGTTGATGCTCAAGGACTGGGAGTCCAGCCTGCTTTAGCCCCAAGAATAATGAGCGAAGAAGGAGAACAGGTTTACGGTGTGAGATTTATAGACAGAAAGGCTGCTATCTCTCAGGGTATAGTAAGATACTCGAAAGACCTGCAACAGGCAATAGCAGACAGCCGGATCGGTCAGAATCCCTTGGTGGTCAAGGCCTTGATGGTTATCGGAGAAAGGAAAACTGACCTCACTATCCCCAACGCAACGGCTATGATTCTCCACTACACCGAAAACAACCTCAACTTCCTCCGCCAGGGCAAGGTGACAGTAGTACTGGATAACGATTAGAAAGGAGAACAATCTCTTTGTCTTCCAAAAGATTGACTATTGTCTTTGTCTCACTTTTCCTGATGCTCTCCGGCTGCGCACTCAGGCCAGGCAGGAAAATCCCCCCCCCTACCCTATCTCATATCCACTACACCCAAGGTATGCAAAAATTAGCGGAGGGGGATTTAGATGGAGCCTTGGTAGAATTCAAAAAGGCCCAGAGTATGGATAAGGATTTTGCCGCGGCGTATGTGGGTATGTCCCTGGTGGCACTGGAACGAGAAGAGTGCGAGTCTGCCTTTCAGCATATCAGAGAAGCAAAACAAAAGGACAGCCGCTGCATTGATGCCTATATTGCCGAAGGTCGCATTCTCACTAAGTGTAGAAACCATCCTGACTGGCTGGCACAAGCACTGAATAGCTATGAAATCGCACTCGAGCTGGCGCCGGAAAATGACGCTGCTCACTTCTATCGAGGAGAGAGTTATAAATCTGTCTACCAGTTCTCAAAAGCGGCAGAGGCTTACAAACGAGCTGTTGAGCGAAGGGGACATTTTTTTCACCGAGCCAGTTATGAACTAGATACTGTACAAAAGATATTGAACGCCGCTCCCCAGACAAAGATAGCGATGCAGGTCGGTGTAAAACTCCGGATTACAAGAGCTGACTTGGCTGCACTGCTTTCGGCTGAACTAAAAGTTGAACAGAAAGTCCAAATAGAAAATAACGGATTTAAGCCGAATTTAAACGATATTTTAGACATTACCGGACACTGGGCCGAAAACTGGATCAGGGCTGTCATTGGCTGGGGACTTGTAGGTCTGGAGCCTTTCCCCGATGGCACCTTCAAACCAGATTTACCAGTCACAAGGGGAAACTTCGCCTTAGTGGTTCAAAGTGTGCTTTACCTGCTCTCCCACGATACCCAATTGACAACAAAGTACTTTGGAGGAAACTCCCGCTTCCCTGATATCAAAAGCGATGACTACATTTACAACGCCATTGTCCTCTGTGTTGACAAAGGCCTCCTGCAAGCTAAGGCTGACGGAAGCTTTGGCTCTGCAGAGTATATATCTGGGACTGATGCTCTGCTGGGCATCGGCAGACTCCGAGATATTCTGTGGCACTAAAAAAAGATACAATCCTTAGCAGCAATTTGTGAAACCTAAAACATGGGGCAACCTTATATCGGTTGCCCTTTTTTCTAAAAGCTAAGACTGGAGGCAAGAAACCTCTCGAAGTAGGCTCTTTCTTCCACTACTGAGAACACAGTACTTGTAGGTTGGGTTGAGGGACGAAACCCAACAATCGGTCTTTTGTTGGGTTCGCTGCGCTAAACCCAACCTACTATAAGTGAAATCCGTGTAATCCGTGGTTCTTTTTGGGTTGCGGCTGCTGCGCTGTGAACTCCGTGGTAGATTTTAGACTTTTTGCTCCGAAAATAGAGTTACCGATTTTCATCCTTCGTGGTGCCAACTTGTCGGCATGAGGGTTTACGAGTGAATTAGTATTATATGATTTGTTTCGGACGGCAAGAAAAAAGCCGCCCTTGCTACAGAAACAAAGGCAGCTCTTGAGAGAAAATCCTTCGAGGTCACTTCAAAAGCAGCATTTTTCTTACCCCCAGGGTTTTCTCACCAGCTTTCAAGCAATAGAGGTAGATCCCGCTGGCCACTTCCCTGCCCAGCTCATCCTTTCCACCCCATGTCACTTCGCACTTCCCACTTCTCACTTCCCACTTTCCACTTCGCAGTTCAGTAGTATCCTCACCCTCTGGTCCAGGGTGTTGTAGACCTTCAGCTTGCAAGTCCTCACCGTGTCAGCCTCTAAGTAGATCCATTCCACAGAAAAAGCCCCTTCCACCTGAGACAATGGAAGGGGCTTTCCCGATGAACAGGCTACCATCTTTCCCTCACCGCAACAGCACGATCCCGCGCGCCCGCATCAGCTTCCCCGCCTTCAACGTGCACACATATATTCCGCTGGCAAGCTCCTGACCTGCTGCATCTCTGCCATCCCACCGGATTGCATGCGCACCCGGACCTAACACCACATCGTCCAACAGCGTTCGAACCGATTGCCCCAGGACGTTATAGATTAACACCGACACGCGCGCTGTCCGGGGTAACCCAAGGCAGATCGTGGTGGTGGGATTGGCCGGATTGGGGTAAGAACTGAGCGACACGACGGACTCTTCCTCCTCAGGCAATCCAGCCCGCGCTTGCCTCCAGGCTTCGAGCCTGGTCTTCACCATCGGCGTCAGTTCCCAATCGGGATAGGTGGCCGCGATCTGGGCCAAGACCTCCGCGGCTCCCTGCTCGTCCCCGTATGTGTAGTCGAGCAAGAATGCCTTCTCCAACAGCGCATACGGTACGTACAGGGAGGTTGGATGATCCCGGAGGATCTGATCTATCTTCGACAAGGCCTCACCCGGCCTTCCCTGAGAGACGAGCCCGCTGATAGAGACATACAGCCCCGCCGCCCCGATCTCCGATCCCCTGTGGCTTTTCTGAATCCCCTCGAGATAGGACAGGGCTGCCTCCACCTCCTCAGGGGTCTGGTTGGATGCAAACATTACCCCGTGCACAGCCGCCAGGGCCTCTTCCTGGGACGCAGGGGCTGCGATGATGGCCTTGAAGTCCGCCAGCGCGCCGGCGCGATCCCCCGAGAACAGCTTCTCCTGGGCCCGCGCAAGGGGGCTGGGGTCTACTACAATCTTGGTGGCGGGTGAGGATAGGGGATTCGAGGTGATGATGGTGTAATCCTCATGGTCATGACGCACCGCCGGCTCTCTTCCCCCGTCACCCCAGTAGTTCTGCTCTGCGTGGATGTCACCGGTCACGCTCGAGGTCGCCCGAATATCGTATGAAGAGTTCGTCGAGGGCCACGAAAAGTTGTTATTGGGACTCAAATAGGGAATACCCTGATTCCTACAGTATACGCCATAGGTATTGCTGTAGACCCGGTTCTTCCTGTCTCCATAGTTGAAGGTAGGAGTCGAGTTATTGACCTTCAGGCCCTCATGGTTTCCATGGAAGGAACACTTCTCAAAACTAGCGGATGAAGTTCCACCAGACACGTAAACTCCAGCGAGTAAACCAGAGTCATAGAAATGGCAGCTACTGAACCGAATCCCGCCGGCGCAGTTGATCACATCCACAGCGTCGTGGTCACACGCTGCTCTGAAGTTGATATTCTCAACTAAGATATCGCCGACTCCATTGAACACCGCGATCGGTCTTGGACCACCGGGCCTAATCGTCACCGTGCCTGCGCCTGAACGCTTCAGATCCACGCCCGTTTTCATCGTAAGGCTCTCGTAGTAGGTGTCAGAGGCCACAAGAACAATGTCTCCAGCATGCGCCGCATCTATCCCGCTTGAATGGTTGAGAAAAGCTCAGGAACGTGAATATCACCAAACAGGTCATAGGTATAAATAGCATCTATGGATTGCGAGCCTGGAGCATGGGTCCAGATATACGGTGGGTTGGGGGCATCATCGTCCCAGATATACTTGAATTCCCACACCGTCTGGGCATGATACCTCTGGCCGGTCGCACTGGAAAGCTTGCCGTTCTTAAGAACGTTCCAGGTGTCTGATATGAGGCCGCTTACTGGATCGTCGTCGCCGGATAGGCCATCCTGCGTGGAGCCGGAATCGTAGATGTCCCACAAGAGGCTGGCTATGGATCCTTCCACATACTCCCCGTTGGTGTTCTGGCCGTTTTGGCCTTGCCAAAATGGATATTCCCACCACTCCTCACCAGGAGAATAGTTCGGTCGGTTTGGGTTCCGCTCCAGATCATGATAGATGCAAAAATAACCCGCAAATTTGTTATAACTCTCCGTCACATTAACGGCATTACCGAAGAAGTCTGCCCAACCCTCGTTCCAGGCATACGTGGCGGTAACAACCTGATTAATGTCGTGAGGACCTCCTCCAGGCGGTAGGTTATCACCATATACCTTGTACATCACATGGTGACCGTACTCGTGAGGTATGAGAAACTTGCCGTAATCACCATTGTTGTCAGGATCCCATATATCATTATCATCCCCAACAGGGTTGTAATAGTACTTAATATGGCTCCCAGGGCTATACTGATGATTTCCCGTCCCGGAGTAGTATTTCACAGCTATCCGGCCGGGCGTCCAACCTAACTTGCTGTTGCACCAGTCGTAAGCCACCCGCAGCCAATGCAGTATCCTGGCTGGTTCGTTATAGTTGATGTTGACGTTCAACACCACGTTGCTCTGAGCCCCATCCTGGCTGTTAGTCTCAGGAAACCTCCCGTCCTCGTCGTTGGATATATAGGACGGGGTGTTGTCCATCAAAACCTGCACCATGGTGTTCCCGGCTGGCCAACCGCTGACCGAGTAATGGCCGTTGGCATCCGTCGTGGTCTCCGTGCTGTGAGGTACGTAGGGATTGGGATAAGGACCGTTCGGACCGAAAATCACATAGTTTGTGATCCTCGCCTTGACATAAGGTAACGGGATGTATGAACTGGTGTTCTCATCCAGATACTTTATCGTGCCGGAGACCGAGATGGTGGAGGTAGTCTTTGCGGTTTTCCCCAGCTTCCTGCCTTCAACCCTTTCGGACCTGATCTTCGTGATCACCCCATCCTGTATGGTAAAATCCTCGGTACGGTAGAAGTCCTGATCCACCCTCTGAAAGATCTCACCCCTGTCCTTGGAGGAGGAGATATGAAGTTCGGCTAAGGCGCTGAGGGCGAACTTGGGAGAGGACCGGGTACTTACTCCGACGTTAGCGAAAAAGCTGTATCTCCCTTCCTCCTTCATCTTGAGGGAGATCGAGTGAACCGCGACCTCGTTTTCCGAGAGGTCGAAAAATCTTATCGGTTCTCCCCTGAGCACCTCCACATTCTCGGCTATCAGTAGGGTGCTCTTCGTGCCGGGGGAATAGGTCAGGGCTCTGATCCTCAGAGAGAGGGTGACCACCTGACCTACTGTAGGCGTTGGGTTAGCCGAAAAGGCCAACTCATACCTCGGCGCTTTGGCGATCTTCGCTGGGGGTGTGGCAAACACAACCGTTGGGACGATCACCATAGTCAACACGCTCAACAAAACCAAGCTAAGAATCAAGCAACGCATCAGAAGCCTCCTTTCTTTAAGCACTTGCTCTGTCTTATTCGGGGACGTCTATAACCCATAGGCTATAGGACCCACGCCTTATCATCTCACCAGTAGCAGGGGCGGCGGAAAAGACAATCTTATCGCCGTCGGGCGACCAAGAGGGAAAGGCAAAATAGGCCAGACCATCCCCCCGGGGCCATCCTTCTTTGTCAAAGCCTGTCTCGTCTGAAATCACATGGGCTATCAGCCTCCCTTCTGATGAAAAAAGAACGATGTCTTCGGCTCCACCAAATTGAGGGGGGGAAAGACCAGAACCCCATACCCCCACAATCTTGCTTCCGTCAGGGCTAAAGCTTGGGGAGCCTATCCGTACAGATACCCCCTCCCGATACAACCTGACTAATGACGAACCATCTATCTTCCCCACCATGGTCGGCCACTCCGACGCGCTCGCGGTTATCCTATATATTATTCGATCGTCAAAGACATCAAAACCGTTAAAGTAATCACCTGTCTTCATTACATCGGGCTGTGGGAACAGGAACTCTATTTTGCCGTTTGCCAAATAGTAAGCGTAGTAACCATCTTCTGAGGTATATTGACCATATTCTAGGGTAAACCGAGCATAAAATACCAACCGTTCTCCATCAGGGGAGAACTTGGCGCTCAGAACATAAGCAGGTATGCGTTCAAGCTCTATGACTTGTTCCTCCAAGGTCGCCACATCTAACAACACTAAATCCCCTCCCCCCCAATATCCGCAGTATCCGGTGGGGGTAGGTCTTATTGTCACCAGGGTTTTCCCATCGGGACAGATATCCAAATCTCGATACTTCCCGGCCTTCAGAAACCGGGCGTTCTCACCATCCGCATCGATCACCCAGATGTCCCCTCCTGTGTGTGTTCCCCCCTTAATGTAATAGATAAATCCATCCGGTGACCAAACCGGGAAAACGGCTCTGCTGCCTGTATCCAGACGCCGCAACGTGGGATAAAGCTCGCTCAGGGATGGCCCTACTCCTTTATCACAGCCCGTGAATATCAAGTGGGTAAGGATCACAATTAAGATAAGATAGGGTATTTGCTTCCCATTGACATAGCTCATAGCTTCTGCTTCTCCAACATCTGACAAATCTGTGCCTTTTTCTAAAACCCTTTCATTCATCCTAATCTGCGACCTAATATAATCCCATTCCCTTCGCATGTCAAGCACGTTTGTTAGCTTTCAGAATTTTTGTCCCGAGTTAAATCAGAAGCCGCCTGGATCGTTTCATCTCATAACCCTCCTTCCTTATATTGTGCTTTGATTTCTCCCCAAGAACTACGATTTACGCCTGTTGTTCCGTAATGTCTTCCATTCACTGCAGCGCTTTTCAGAAGCATATCAGTATTTCCAACCTCTCCGTAAACCATAATACGTACAGGCCCCACTTGAGGAGTGAACCAAGCATCTATCCAGACACCTATTATCTGTGCAGTACCCACTGAGAACCTATAGCAATGATCGAACGTTCCCGCGGGTGTAACAACGGTATCCTCTATGCTCAGCAAACAGGTAATGAAATCCATACCAGCCTCGTAACCCGGTATGCTATCTACATGCACCACTCTCATAGAGTCCAATGTGGTATCCGAGAACTTGTAGTACAGGATGTCTTCATCTCTGAACCGTAGCACAACATCGCCATGTTCCGTCTTTCGCGTAATGACCTCAGTACCCTTCTCATAGTCAGCAGGAAAAAGATAAAAGGGAAGAGGAGACTTGTCGAAGATAAAGTATTCCCGCTCCCCTATTATCCTGCTGGCAACAATGGAACAGCTCCACTGTTCGTTTCCCCCTCTAGTGGTGCCAACGTAAGTCCAGCTATTTCCCACATGCAGAGGAAAATAGTCCCGCATCGCGCCGGATGGGTTATTAACACCCTTTTCAAAGCCTAAAGACAAGATTATTCCGGCGAAGATTAAAATTACAACTCCCTTCCTTGCCATTTTATTCTCCACTAAGGATACATCCTCCCTCGGAAAAACAATCTTAAGATAACACCTTCTGAAAGATTTGTCAAGTGTCTTTTTTTAAAAATGTTGTAAAAAATCGCAAACCCGTACTCATTCTTCTGAAAGGTCAGGAGGGTAGAGCTAACCAGACGCCAGTTCATAGGGTTCAGCAGGGACTCGCCGCTACTGAGTCACTGAACAAAAAAGCCGCCCTCGCCACAGAGACAAGGACGGCCCAGGAAAGAAACTCCTCCGAGAGTCATCTCCCCTCTAATCCAGAAAATGTTGATAGCCCAACGAAGCCAACTCCCTTTCTCTCCCATTTTCGCCGACGATGACCACTCCCTTTTCTGCTCCTACAATCTCTCCAATGATCGTCACCCGTGTTCCTGTATTGCTCAGCAGGTGAGCTCTCAGTCTCTCCACATCCATAGGAGAAAGGGTAAAGAGCAGCTCAAAGTCCTCTCCCCCATTCAGGGCATAGTCCAGCGGTGACCTGCCCTGTCTGTGGGCAACCTCTTTGGCACCTGGGCAGATGGGAATCTGGGGGGCAAACAGTCGGGCTCCTACCCTGCTTTCCCGGCAGATGTGATGCACCTCTGAGGAGAGTCCGTCGCTGATGTCTATCATCGCATGGATTTGGGCAACCTCACCCATTGTCCTTGCCTCCTTGACCCTTGGAGTTGGCTCAAGGTGCCGCTTGACCACTTTCTCATCAGTTTGCCCTTTGTCCTTGAGCACCTCCAGTCCGGCCTGTACCCCACCCAAATCCCCGGTGACGCAGATGGCATCTCCTATTTTAGCACTTCGACGTAGGGTAAGCCTCTCCTTTTCTACCTCTCCGATCACAGCAATAGAGATTAGCATTCTATCGGGGGATAGACTGGTATCCCCTCCCACAATGCTGCAACCGAACTCAGAACAGACGGCATCCATTCCCCGATAGAGTTCTTCGACCTCTCCTACCGACATCGTCCCGGGAAAGGCAAGACAGACCACTGCCCAGCGAGGGGTTCCCCCCATAGCGGCGATATCGCTCAGGTTAGCTGCCATCGTCTTCCACCCAATCTGCCAGGGGGTGGCAAACTCCCTTTTGAAATGGATGCCCTCTACAAAGGCATCTGTGGTAATCAGGCGATAGAGGCCCGACCGATCTTCAATCACGGCCGCATCGTCGCCGATGCCAATTAAAACAGAGCTGTCGCCGGGTGTCACCCACCCTTTTATCCGGTCGATGACTCCGAATTCACCGATGCCATTGATCTTCATCTAAGTCTCCTCATTGGCCTTATATTAAGCCATTTTGGAGAAGATGTCAAGGGTTATTTCCCTTGACTTGAGTGTAGTTATCTAATATATTTTGCCCAAATGGATATCCTGCGTCTCAAGAATATGCGCTTTTATGGCTACCACGGGGTGCTCCCGGAAGAAAAAAGACTGGGACAGTGGTTTGAGGTGGACTTAGAAGTGAAAACCGACCTCCAAAAGGCCGGCCTCTCTGATCAACTGGAAGATACCCTGGATTACTCCCGGCTGCTTAAGCTCGTTCAGGAAGTAGTCACCGGACAGAAATTCAATCTCATTGAAGCCCTTGCCGAGCGGATAGCGCAAAGAACGGCGGAGGGTTTTTCTGTGAGCGAACTCACCGTGCGGGTGCGTAAACCCAATCCTCCTTCTTCCGCCCATTTCGACGGGGCAGAAGTAGAAATCCACCGGGTCTACAATCACCCCAGAGGAGAGTCGTAAATGGCCACGGCCTACCTCGGTCTGGGGGCAAATCTCGGCGATCGAGAAGCTGTTATCAACCAAGCAGTGGAACTGCTTTCCCAGAATATTGAAATTCTCGCTGTCTCTTCGCTTTACGAGACTGCCCCGGTGGGGTTCACTCATCAACCTTATTTCTTGAACGCAGCGCTCAAAGCCAATACCGCTTTCTCTCCTCGGGAGTTGTTGAACTTTACTCAATCGGTTGAAAGAAGACTGGGACGAGAACGCACCCAACCGTGGGGTCCAAGGACTGTGGACTTAGACCTTCTGCTTTACGACGACTTAGTTCTGGAGGAGCCAGATCTAATCATCCCTCACCCCCGACTGCACCAGCGGGCGTTTGTCTTGATCCCCCTTTGTGAAATCGAACCCTTGCTGCTGCACCCTGTTGTTAAGAAATCCGTCTGCCTGTTATTGAAAGAGAACTGCGGACAGCAGTCCGTCCACCTGTTTAGTCCACTGAAAAAGTGGGAAGGAGATCTACAAAAAATCCGATGCGAAGACCAATAATAGCTCTTGTAGTCTGTCTGTTCTTAGGACAAACCCTTGCTCAGGCCCGAGAGATCGATGAGTTGGGTTTCGCCCAAAAACTCTACCAGGATCAAATGTACGAACTGGCGGCAGAACAGTTGCGAGGGTTTCTTCGAGACCGGCCAGCAGACCCCAAGACATCGGCAGCTCAGCTTCTGCTTGCCCACTGTTACTTAGAGGCAGAAAAGCCGGAAGGTGCCCTGCACAGCTACCAGGATTTCATCGTAAACTATCCCGACGACATCCACCTGCCTGAGGCCTGGAAGGGGTGTGCTCGGTCTTTGATCCTCTTGGGCAGACCCCGGAAGGCTGCAGAGACTTACCTGAAACTCCAGAACCTTTTCCCCGGCAGCCACTTGGCCCCAGAGGCCCTACTGGAAGCAGGCAAGATATTCTCTGATGCCGAGCAGTCTCCAGAAGCAATTCAGGCCTTGAGACGACTCATCACCGAGTACAGAGATTCGCCCCTGATCGACGAGTCTCACTATTGGCTGGGAATATGTAGCTGGGAAACAGGCAATTATACCGATGCTCTTTCTGAATTTGCCAAGGTCTCCTCTGCCCAGTGGCGACCCAGGGCCCTGTTGGAGATCACCAGAATCAGGTTCGAACAGAACAACCTCAACGAAGCCCGGAACATTTTCTCCCGGCTTAAAAAAGACTTCCCTAAAAACCCCGCTACAGGCCAGGCAGCAATCCTGTTGGCGGGACAGCTTCGGGAAAAGGGGCAGTTCTCACAAGCGGCGGAGTTTCTCCAGCAGGCCAGCGGGGTACTGCCTGAGGGGGAGTTGAAAGAAAACGCCCTGCTTGGTCTGGCCGACTCCTATTCTCTGGCAAAGAAGGACTCTTTGGCAGTCCTCTGGTACCGGAGTTTCCTTAAAGGTTATCCCCAAAGCCCTCGGCGGCCAGAGGCACTGCTCGGTTTGGAAAGGACTTACTTAAATCAGAATGACTTAGAATCAGCTCTGCGCACCTTTAGAAAACTGCAGGCGCTGGCACCTGATTCAAAATATGCGAAGTTCTCCTATCAACTTTTGGCCCAGGCTTATTTAAGAAATGAACAGCCGGCTGAGGCGGCCAGGTTTTACACCGAATACCTCTCCCTCTGTGACCAGAAAAAAGAAGCCGAGAGGGTGAAATTCGAACTGGGCAGGATTTACCAGAGAGACCTTCACTGGCTAAACAGAGCGGTCTTGCTCTACCAGGAGTTGGCTCAAGGGGCTTCTGCACTTGCCGAGTCATCTCAATTTGCCCTTGCCAGATGTCTGGAGCAGCAGGGTGAGTCCATCAGGGCCCGAGAGGAATATCAACTGCTCCTGCAGCGCTTTCCCACTGGTCAATTCGCCTCAGAAGCCTACCAGAGATTGGAATATATTGAGCAGTTTTCACCCGACTGGAGATCGGCGACAAAGAGGCTTGTCCAGGTATTGAAAGACGGTCTCACCCAAGGTTCAGAGGAGCAAGCCCTGTACAGTTTGGCCCTCACCTGTTACAGAGAGTTAAAGGATTTTGAGGGAACAGCATCTGTTCTCCGAGCCTATGTGGAGAGATACCCGGAGAGCAGCCGGGCGGACAGTGCCCAATATCTGCTGGCCCAGTGTTATCTTAAACTACACCAGAAGTGCATCTTAAACGGCCAACCGCAGGCAGCCAAGGGATTCCACAAAAAGGCAGCTGAGGCCTATCAGACGCTGGTGAAAAACTATCCCAAAAGTAGTTGGGCAGATGACGCTGCCATTTTTCTTATCGAAAAGGCCCTTTCCGCTGCCCCATCTGATTCTGGCAGGTGGCAGGTTATGCTCAATTCATACCAGCAATTTCTGGAGACCTATCTGGAGAGCAATCGTCTGGATTTTGTTCTGTTAAGAATCGGCGACGCCTACCGGGGACTGGGCCTGGAGGATTCGAGTCTAACCCAGCAAGCGATTTCTATTTACCAAAAACTGCAAGACCAATTCTCCCAGAGTCCCTACGCTGACAATGCCCGATTTGGAATCGGGGTCTGCCAGATAGAAACAGGGGACTTTAAGGCAGCCGAGGCCTCCTTCCGAAGTCTGCTCTCCCGGTATCCCGACAGTGAATTGAGGGGCAGGTCTCGTTTTCAACTGGGCCAGCTTCTCTTTCTACGAGGGGATTTCCAGGGGGCAACCGAAGAGTTCCGCCCCCTGCTCACCCAACGGTTTTCCCCAGACCAGTCTCCCCAGCTTATCCGTCTATATCTGGCCCAGGCTTACTCCCAAATTGGCCAGGTAGATCAGGCAAGCGTACTCTACCAGGAAATACTGAAACAGACAGGTGAAGAAAACGAAACATTGACCTCTCTCCCTGAAAGCCCAGAGAAAAAGACTATTAAGAGGGCCCTGTTGGGGTTGGCCTCCCTTTATGAGAAAAAAGGCAAATACACCGAAGCTGTCGACCTGTGCAACCAGTTCCTCCGTTCTTATCCGCAGGATAGTACTTCAGATAGTGTGCTTTTCCACAAAGGGAAGCTGCTGCTTTCTCTGGGAAATGAATCTGAAGCTATCCGGACCTGGGAGGAATTGGCCCAGAAATTCTCCTCCAGTGTCTTTGCCCCAGAGGCTGCGGAGAGGGTGAGCACTATCCTCCTCCGCCAGAGGAAATACCAGGATGCTCTTTCAGCATATACTTTAGCCCTTTCCCTTGACCAGGAGCGTATGGAAGTTGCTGGAGGGATAACAGTCTGTCTGTTGCGAACCGGACAGGAAAACCGAGCTGGCAGTGCTCTGCGCAGTTTCAAAAAAGAATTTGGTCGCTCACCGGAGGCAACGCAGTGGATCGCCCGATTTGAATATGAGCGGGGACTGCTCTGGTGGGAGCAAAAGACATATAAGAAGGCACGGGAGCAGTTCCAGCGGGTGTTGAAAGAGTTCCCTGGAAGTGACTTTGCCGACGACGCCTCCTATCACATCGCTGTTTGTCTCTTACAACAGGGAAAAAACAACGAAGCAGTTGAGGAGCTTGTTCAGTTCTCTCAAGATTTCCCCTCCAGCGGCTACATCGGCCAGGTGAATATGAAATTGGGAGGATTCTACTACTTGGAACGGCAATTTGTCAAAGCCGCAGACGCTTACCAGAAGGTGTTGGCGGATACCACTACGGCCCTGGTCCCTGATGCTATGTTTAATCTCATTCTCACTTACGAAAGGTTGGGTCAGTTGGGCCTGGCAATTGACATGGCGAAGAGACTGGTCCAACATCTCCCTGATTATGAATCCACGCCCCGGGTAAAGGTGAAGATGGGTATTTTTCTGATGGAGTTGGAGAGATATGAAGAAGCCATCGAGCAGTTTAATCACTGCTTACATTGGAGCATCGGCGAACAGGAGGCAGAGATCAGGTATTACATCGCTGAATGTTATTTCAACTTAGGCGAATATCAAAAGGCCCTCTACTGGTACCTCAGGGTAGCCTACCTGAATCCGGAACAACAGATGTGGGCAGTTACCGCCCAGTATAAAGCAGGACAAGCCTGTGAGAAGTTGAACAGATTTATCCAGGCCAAAAATCTCTACGGACGAATAATAGTCCGCTATGGTGCCTCAAGCGAATGGGGAAGGGCAGCGAAGGAAAGACTGAAGAAATTGGCAGGTGGGCAACAGAAATAGCTTGGCTTTGCTAAATTAGGATATTGACTTTATAATGACAAAGTCTAAAGCTCAAATGCCAAATAAAATCCAAATGACTAAATGTCAAAAGTACCTTATACACCATGTTTCTCTTTTTGGACTTTGAGCTTGATTTGGCATTTGGATCTTGGTATTTGACATTCATTCCATCAATCCTTAACACCAAGAAGGTGAACGCGGAGATATGGACTTACCTCTACAACTGATTTCACTGTTGGTGCTTCTGTTTCTGTCAGCGTTCTTCTCCTCAACGGAGACTGCCTTTTTCTCCTTGAGCAGACTCCAGTTGGGGAAAATAAACCAGGAGAAGTCATCAAAGGCCAAGCTTCTGGTATCTCAGCTTCAACATCCTCGCCGACTTCTCACCTCTGTGTTGGTAGGTAATACGCTGGTAAATGTGCTTGCGGCCAGTTTGGCCACCAGTATGCTTATAACCCTGCTGGGAGACAAAGGTGTCTGGATCTCTACTGTCTTGATGACTTTGTTAGTTCTTGCCTTAGGAGAGATAGCCCCCAAAAGTATAGCGGTGCACAATCCAGAGAAACTGGCAAAAAGAGCAGCTTTGCCTCTTTATTTGTTCTCGATGGCCATATTCCCAGTGCGGGAGGCTTTGAGGGCGCTGACGAGCCTTATCTATCCTGAGGAACAGAAGACTGCCAGGCTCACTGAGGAGGAGTTAAAGACGATGATAACTCTGGGGCATAGCAACGGCGCAGTAGCAGGATTTGAGAAAGAGACCATCACCCATATCCTTGAACTCAACCAGACGGCAGTGAAAGAGATTATGACCCCCAGAGTCGAGGTCTTCAGTTTAGATGAGAACATCCCCCTGTCGGAGGCCTGCCGGTTAGTAAAAGAAAGACGCTACTCCAGAGTTCCGGTGTATCGGGACTCAACGGAGAATATCGTGGGAATAGTCTATGCTAAGGATCTGCTGGCCTGCCAGGGTCAAAAGCAAAAAGGAGCCTTGCCGATCCGAAAGGTCGATTTTGTCCCTGAAACTAAGAGGTTAAACCAACTCCTGACCGAGTTCCAAGGTCGAAAGAAACACCTCTTCGTTGTAGTGGACGAATACGGGGCCTTAGCTGGAGTGGTCACCTTAGACGATCTATTAGAAGAGGTAGTGGGCAGGGTAGTAAATCAACCCACTCCAAGAGAGAGATACGAGTTTACAGACCGCTACACAATAAGAGTCTCTGCCCGAATGGAAATAGAGAGGTTCAACCAGCTATTGGGAACTGCCATTGATGCCGAGGATGTAGAGACTGTAGGCGGATTTGTTATCAGCAAAACCGGCAGAATTCCCCAAAAGGGAGAATCATTTCATATTGATCAGCTCCAGGTTAAAGTGATTGAAGCCCAAAGGAATCGAATTGTAGAATTAGAGATAAGGAAGGTTGAAGAATGATCTGGTTTATTCCGCTAATTGCTTTATTTGTGGTGCTTAGCGCCTTTTTCTCCGGGATGGAGACCGCGCTGGTTTCCTGCAGCCGGATAAGAATTCGTCACTCAGTTAAATCAGGCAATAAAAAGGCAAGGGCTATCCAGCGGTTATTAGAGACTCCTGAGAAGGTGTTGGCTACCACTCTGGTGGGAACAAATATAGGGAATATTGCCGCCTCATCACTGGCCACCTATCTGATTATTCATTTCGGCTACCGTCAACAGGCAGAGCTTTTAAACACGCTCATTATGGTGCCAATTATCTTAGTCTTCGGAGAGATCCTTCCCAAAGCTTTTTGCTATCATCGGGCAGATATCTTAGTGCTTTGGTTTGCAGATATCCTCAAGGGTTTATCCACCGTTCTGGCACCGATGGTTTCCTTTACCTCATGGCCAGCCACTATGCTGCTTAAATTAACCAAGAAAACCGAATATGAGGGAAAGTTTCCCCTCAGCAGAGAAGAGCTCCAGATGTTGGTCAAAGAAGGCCACGGGGATGGGACTGTAACTCCCCAGAAGGCGAAGATGATCTACCGGACATTTGATTTCGGGCACACTCCGGTCAGAAACATCATGATCCCCCTGCAGTCGGTTGTCTCTCTCGGCGCTGACTCCTCTGTGAGCCAGGCAATCGCCACCGTGACGAACAGCGGGTATTCCCGGCTGTTAGTGTTTGAGGAGAAAAACTCTCGTATCCTCGGTATCGTCGCCGCCGCCGATCTGCTTGGTCTCAAACCAGATGCCCCTATAAAACCTCTGATAAGACCCGTGTCCGCAGTCAAAGCTACTACAACCAGGCTCGAAGATCTGTTGATCCAAATGCAGGAGAGTCAACATCCCCTGACGGTGGTGGTGAACAAAAAGAATATTCCCCTGGGCATAGTGACCATCGAGGACATTGTAGAGGAGATCGTGGGAGAGATCGAGG
>DAOVDP010000162.1 GCA_030669445.1 Candidatus Latescibacterota bacterium
GGATTGATCGGCTGTTAACATATCTACATTGGCCTTTCGGGGCATTTTTGGTAATGCGGACGGAGAGAAATTAACGCAAAGCCGCAGAGACGCAAAGAGAAAATCGAGTTATTTTTTTCTCCATTTCTGTGTTAACACGAGGACTGGTGTGACCGAAAATGAGATCAGTCAAGTCATTGTGGATGCCGCTATTGAAGTACACCGAACTTTGGGCGGCCCTGGGCTCTTGGAAAGCGTGTACGAGGAAGCCTTAGTATACGAGCTAACCAGCCGGAACTTGAAGGTTGAACGTCAAAAGCCTGTACCGATTCCCTACAAAGGAACTGTGTTAGCCACTCCCCTTCGCATTGATCTACTTGTTGAAAAGCGGGTTATTGTAGAAATAAAGGCAGTAACACAATACAATTCAGTTTTTGAAGCACAACTCTTGACCTACCTTCGTCTGACCGACCTAAGACTTGGATTGGTGATCAACTTTGGTGAAAGGCTCCTTAAGGATGGAATACACCGAGTGGTCAATAAACTCCAAGAGTAATCAACGCAGTCCTCGAATAAGGTCTTAAAGTCCTTATTTATTCTTTGCGTCTTGGCGTCCTCTGCGCCTTTGCGTTAGATTAGAAGGAGAAGCTGTGAATTACATCTTCGGCCCGGTTCCTTCCCGGAGGCTGGGCTTTTCCTTAGGGGTAGATCCTGTTGCGTTCAAGACTTGCAGCCTGAACTGCGTCTACTGTCAACTGGGTCAGACAACCCGCTTGACTGCCCAGCGGAGACGATATGTAGAGCCAGAGAAAATACTGAACCAGTTGGACAAAGTGCTTTCTTTAGGCCAGCGGATTGACTACATCACTCTGTCCGGCTCTGGGGAGCCCACCTTAAACTCTGGTATCGGTGAGCTCATCTCCGCGATCAAAGAGCGCACCGATACACCTGTAGCTGTCCTCACTAATGGGACGCTTCTGTTCAGGGAAGGGCTTCGCAGCCAACTTCTTGAGGCCGATCTGGTTGTTCCTTCTCTTGATGCAGTAAACCAGCAAGGCTTTGAGCACATCAACCGGCCGCACCCGAGTCTCAAAATCGACCGGATCATCGAGGGGATAAAAGCCTTTGGGGAGGTTTTCTCAGGCAAGATCTGGATGGAAGTTATGTTGGTAAAGGGACTCAACGACGAGGATGACCAAATCGACCAAATGGCGGAGGTGTTTGAATCACTTGGGCCAGATCGAATTCAACTGAACACTCCGGTGCGTCCCCCCGCAGAGTCCTGGGTAAAACCCCTTTCCAAGGGGCGTCTGGAGGATATCTGCCAGAGATTTGGGCCGAAGTGTGAAGTCATTGCCCAGTTCAGCCGCAAGGCTCAAAAGTCATATATTGCCGACAGGGAAGAGGCAATCTTAGCCCTCGTCTCCCGGCGGCCTGTCACGGTGGCCGACATCTCCCAGGCCCTGGGGATACATCGAAATGAAGTGATAAAATACGTTGAAACCTTAACTAACGAGGAAAAAGTTAGTGAGGAAATGCGAGGTGGCCAACGCTACTTTAGGAGAAGAATAGGGTGAGAACTTACTTAGAGTGCATTCCCTGTTTTTTCCGTCAGGCTTTAGAAGCCGCTCGAATGGTGACCGAAGACGAGTGTAAACAGAAGGCGGTGCTGGATGCGGTAGCCCTGAAGATCCCCAATTTCCCTTTGGAGGCGACACCACCGGAGATGGGATTTACTATCTATGGAGCGGTCCGAGAAATAACAAATCATGGAGACCCCTATCGGGTGGTGAAAGAAGAATCCAACCGCAGAGCCCTAATTCTCTACCCACAGCTTAAAAGGAAGGTGGAAGAGGCAGAAGACCCCCTGCTTATGGCAGTGCGTTTTGCCATTGCTGGCAATGTCATTGACTTCGGAGCTAACCCCGGTTTCGACCTGGACCAGGAACTGGAAGAGATAGAGACCCGTCCGTTTGCTGTCTTTGATTACCAGGTATTTAAAAAGGCCTTAGAGCAAGCCGACGAAGTACTCTATCTGGGGGACAATGCTGGGGAGATTGTTTTCGATCGGCTGCTAATAGAGCAGTTGTCCAAGCCGGTGGTCTTTGTGGTAAGAGGAGCTCCGGTCATCAACGATGCCACCTTAAACGACGCCCAAGTTGCCGGGATAGACCAGGTGGCAAAGGTGATATCCAGTGGCATTGCGGTTCCGGGGACAATCCTCAGACTTTGCTCAAAAAAGTTCCTCCAGCATTATGAAAAGGCATCTGTTATTATCAGCAAAGGGCAGGGGAACTACGAGACACTCTCCGAAGAGAAACGGTCCATCTTCTTTTTACTCAAGGCAAAGTGTCCAGTTATCGCCCGACATCTGGAAGTAGAGGTGGGAGACATTGTCTTAAAGAAGAGCACATAGAGTTACTTTCCTCTTTCAATTCATTTTTCCTACATCTGAGAGATGATATGCACTATCCCCCGGCGTATCATCATCACAGCGATGGCAGCCAGAAGCAGTGAGACCACCTTTGAGATGGCCTTGGTGCCGGTAGGGCCAATCAGACGGGTAAACCGATGGGCGTTGAGGAAGAACAGAGCGGCCAGGAGCAGATTTAGTCCCAGAGCTACCAGGGTAATGGCTACACTGTAGATGGGAATGAGTATAAGCAGGGTGGTGAGTACTGCTGGACCGACAATAAGGGGAACCCCCAGCGGGACAGCCCCGGCCGAAGGCAAGGGCATCCGACGCTCTTTCTCGGAAGTGATGATATCCGTGATAGATATGACCAGCAGCAAAAGCCCCCCCGCCACCTGAAAATCAGCTACAGTAATACCCAGAACCGAGAAGATGCCCTGTCCCAGAAATATAAACGCCACACTCACTAAAGATGCTGTCCCGATGGACTGCCAGATCATCTGCCGAACCTGCTGCGGCGGAGAACCTTCGGTGAAGGAAATAAATATCGGCAACACACCCACCGCATCCATAGCCACAAAGATAGGAATAAAAGCAAGAAAGAGATGTTTGAGGAACGGCATAACGCCTCCTGACTGTATCTACTCCCCTAAAATTCCAGTCCTACATCCCCTTTGACCGTCCTGCTGTACTGGTAAATGGTACCCCTGGTGTTGTCATCGTTGTACTGCTAATCCCCGATATTCTTGTGAG
>DAOVDP010000017.1 GCA_030669445.1 Candidatus Latescibacterota bacterium
CTAAACAGGATTGCGGTGTTGAAAATGATCCGCGATAAAGGGCCAATTTCCAGAGCAGATTTGGCAAAGGAAATAGGCTTAAGTCCAAGTACCATTTCTAACCTCACTTGGAGTTTGATCAAGAAGTCCTTAATCCGCGAAAGTTCATTCGGGGTCTCTCGGGGGGGAAGAAGACCACTACTTCTTCAATTCCACAAGGACGGGGGAAGGTTAGTTGGTGTTGAAGTAGAAGCAGACGAAGTTAGCGCTGCGGTTGTCGATCTGGATGGAAAGATATTAAGCTTAAAGGAAACTTCCCTTAAGGGGGATTGCAGCCCTGATAAGGTGTTGGGAAAAACAGTTTCTGTTCTTAAGGAGGTCTTAAAAGAAGTTCAAAAGGAGGAAAGTTCCTTTTATGGAATTGGAATATCGTTTCCTGGTGTTGTAGATAATGCAACAGGAGCCTGCCTTTTTTGGGCTACCTCAGGTTGGAGCCAGGTAAATACCAAAGAGATATTAGAAAAAGAAATTAATTATCCGATTTTGATAGAAAGTGATGTAAGAACTGAGGCGCTGGGAGAATTTTGGTTCGGCGCAGCAAAAAATGTCTCTAATCTGGTTTGCATTAAGGTGGATAATGGCGTGGGCAGCGGTGTAATATTAGATGGGCACCTATACCGAGGCACAAATAGCATCGCTGGCGAAATAGGTCATATTATGGTGGACCCAAATGGGGACAAGTGTTCTTGTGGTAGGGTAGGTTGCCTTGAGACAAAGATCAGTGCTTTATCGATTATGAGGATGGTACACAGCGGTATCAAACAGCATCCAGACTCAATTCTGGCTAGTATTCCCCAAAATGAATTAACTCTGCAGAAAATCCTCAGTTCAAGGATTAAAGGGGATAAATTGGGGCAGAAGATATTCAACCAAGTGAGTACTTTTCTGGGTATTGGAGTAGCTACTGCTGTGAATGTTTACGACCCTGAGATGGTTATCCTGACAGGCTCCGTCATTGAGGCAGATGATAGGCTTTTGGAAAGCGCGAAGGCGGTAGAGACCCGTCAGGTATTGAGGACGGTTGCTAACAAGGTGGAGATCCGAAAATCCAGCTTTGGAGACGATGCAGGGGTTGTGGGTGCTGCGGCCCTGGTCTTTCAGAGATTGATCTCTCGCCCGAAGGTGATGGGTGAATGACCTGGCAAAGGCAGCATCAACAGTGCCCTCTGAATTGATGGGGGGGCAGAGACGATGTGGTAAAGTTCATTGCGTGGAAATGGTAGCGCAGATCAAAAAGGATAGCAGACATTGAACAGAACTAAAAATGCCATCTGGTATCATCCCCGGCCTGAGCTGACATCCAGAGAGCGGGAAAGAGTTTGTCAGAAAAATAGTCCAAGAGATCGCTTCCAGGTATGATGTTGAGGGGATCCATCTGGACTACATCAGATACCCTGACGTGATCCTTCCGGCCGGCATCCAAAAGAGATATGGCTTAGGTCAGGACAGGGAGTTTCCGGAATATGACTACTGCTATTGCTCAGAGTGCCGAAGTTCATTTAAGGAAAAAGAGGGCATTGATCCACTGGATATTCAAGATGAGCAAACAGCTCAAGAGTGGAGAGAGTTTCGTTATCATAATATCACAAGTCTGGTAAATGAGTTAAGTGGCTTTGTCAGATCATCTGGCAAGAAGTTGTCAGCGGCGGTTTTCGCCACCCCGGAGTTATCCAGAAAGTATGTCAGACAGGACTGGCCAGTTTGGAATTTAGATGCGGCTATGCCGATGATTTATCAGGAACATTACGGCGGGAAGCTCCCCTGGATTAAGAAGGCAACAAAAGAGGGGGTGGCGGAGGTGGGGGGCAAATACCCAATCTATTCCGGGCTGCAAATGGGGCATGTGAGACCAGATGAGATAGCCACCGCAGTGGACTATGCCCTGGAGGCTGGGGCAGAAGGGGTCTCAATATTCTCTTTTGGCGGAGCTGCTAAGCATTGGGAGACAATCAAGAGTAAGCTGGCTTCATAAAGCTGTCATTTTACAAAAGTGCCGTATCAGCGTTAAGATTCGTTGTTAGTTTGGAGCATATGCTCCCGAAGCCCTAAGGAGAAAGGCGATGATTCGAGTCATTCTTTTGAGGTTGGTTTTGGCGGCGGTGATCCCGGCGCTACTGTTGGGCTGTGGCGGTGAAAAAGGAACCTCACCGTCTAGCAAAAACTATATTCTATTTATGAATAGATTCGTCTACGGATCGGAACAAACGAGAGATCAAGATTCTCGGATTCATGTCATGATTGAAGCGTGCCAACAAGATTTTTGGTTAGAGAGAGATGAGACCAGACGAGTCGAATGCGTTCCAGAGGATAAATCTACTACCTTTACTGTTAAGATCGAAACCAGGGAGTTTGACGTAACATGGAAGGTACGTCAGGGAACATGGTCCGGTGAGGTTTCTATCGGACAGACAGTCACTATTATGCCGGGCACTATCACTCCAAACATTCGAGTAATTGTGGAGAACTGACGCCAATTTATGAGAAAGGAGGTGGTGCTTAAGCTTAAGAGTCCTTTAGAAACACTACACGGAAGGGGGTGATGCAGCGCTTTGAAAACCTTGCCAGCTACGTTTATAGTTGGTATTAACCTTTTTAAATGTGCAACTTGATGGCTGCAAGAAGGAGGGAGAGAAATGAAGACGTTAGGAGCTGTTCTTTTGGGATTAGGTCTCCTGGTTGGGAGCTGTGGTCTTGCCTGGGCGTACGCTGGCTCAGGGTTTACATATTATGGAGTTGGGGTCCCAGCGGGTAAGGCTATCACCGTTAACGGAGATCTGGGAGATTGGGACTGGTTCCCGGACGCGGCGACCATCGGCATCGAGGATGCCTGCTATGTCCATGCCTGCCAGATTGAAACCGATGAACACTTGGGCACGCCGAACTGCGAGGTTAACACCGCTGACTTCGACTGGACTATCAAGGTCGCCTGGGCTCCTGAACCGGACAACCGGATCTACTTCGCCGTTGAGGTCTATGACGACGTGTGGATGTTCCCCGAAACTGCGGGGGAGCGTTCACTCCACAAGTGGGATGACTTAGAGCTGGTCACCGACCCCGATAACTCCGGTGGCACAGCCGGTAGTACCACCGACGACGAAGGTTACTCTGGCCGGTATGGTCAGCAGTGGTACTGTTCAGCCGGTGCCGGCGGTACCGAACTTCGCCTCGAGCTAATTTATATCGGGGTAGGCATGGTCAAGGAAGCTACATGGATGGATGTTCCGCCCTATGCCGAGTTCAATTTCAAGAAGGTGGGAAATACGGGTTACTATGAGGGCGCAGTAGCGCTGTTTGATTTCTTAGACCCGTCAGGCCCTGAGGCAAGCGTCCGTCACCTCCTGACCGAGGGCGAGGCGATCGGTCTGGGATTCCTGTATGATGAGCATGATCATAGTACCCAGTACGATGGCCAGTGGAAGACGCACTCAGGTACATCTTCCTGGAAGACCGCCGATGAGATACCTGACTTTGTGCTGCTTGCTGCTCCGGTAGCTGTAGAGCCAAGCAGTTGGGGACAGATTAAGTCCCTGTTCAGGTAGGCGATGTAGTTTTCATTGGCTGGGGGGGTAGAAATTTGCCCCCCCTCCTTTTTAGGAGTGCTATACACCTGACGCACCAAGGTTTAACCCTTATAACTCACCGTTCATAACCGACAACCCCAAACAGAGGCAAAGATGGGCAAGAACGTTCCCCAAAAGTGTCTGCTGCTTGTTATGTCCGGCCTGATGAATCTTATTCTGGGTACGGATGCGATGGGACTGCACCAATGGGTGGTTGGAAACAGGGACAATCCCTGGGGGCGGACTGCCACCCTTGAGGCTATTGATACTGTAACTCACCCAGGCTGGATTCGTCCTGAACAGATATTTCCCGATGAGAATCTGGCATTAGGAGCCACGGCCAGGGGAGGGGGAATATCAAGCCCGCAGCCCAGCATGAAAAGGCAGGAGACAAAGGAGTACGAGGGCAGTAAGGGTAAGAATCTAATGAAGAATATGATTGACAGGGACCCTGAGACGGCTTTCGAGATGGACGAGGAATCAGCTCGGACAGCCGTGTGGGGATTTGTGGTTTTAGACCTGGGCGAGACCATTCCCGGCGTAAATCGGATCAAGTTTTATCCCCGAGATGCCTTCGAAGACAGGTTTATGAGGGCATACGAGCTGTTTGTCAATGACGGGAGCCCGGAGAGCATCACCGAGGATGGGGTGCTCCTTTGGCAGAGCGTGGCCAAAGAGGAGAAGAACTCCCGAAGTACTGTGGAGATAAATACATCCCCGCAGTACGTGCGTTATATCAAACTTCAAAGTAACACTTCACTCAGGTGGGAGATCGCCGAACTGGAGGTCTATGGAGAGGGCTTTGTCCCCAGGGCCACATATACCTCTGAGATAATTGACTTGGGTGGGCTGGCAAATTTCGGGGACCTCAAATGGTCGGCACGAATAGATCCCCGGGCGGGGATGGATCTCAGGACCAGAAGCGGGAAAACTTCGGACCCATTCATTTATTACAAATTGGAGGTAGTACCGGGCGATACTATAGAAGTGCCACTACCCGAGCCCGGCAAGCCAGGGACAGCAAAAGAACAGTACGAGAAACTGAAAGAGACCCAACGGAGGAAGTGCCTGGACACAGAAAATTGGAGCTTTTGGTCTGCTCCCTATGGTATCTCAGGACGTGAGCCGATCATCTCCCCATCCCTCCGCCGCTATTTTCAATTCAAGATCGAGCTTTTCAGCAACCTTTACACCGACAAAGTGGAAATTGATTCCCTTGCCTTTGACTACTCCTCACCTGTCATTGCCCACGAGATAAAAGCTGAGATTTCCCCCCGCACAGTTCCTCCTGGAAAAGTTGTTATCTTTGAATATACCCTGCGACCGACCATCAGAGGCGATGACACCGGTTTTGACGCCCTGAAGATCTCCACCCCTATGGAGGTGGATTCAACCACCATTAGGGATCTCACCATCAATGGTTCCCCGGTGACAGATTTCTCCAAAGAAGTGAGCAAGCATGGTTTCATCCTCTATTTCCCAAGAATAACAGGCGATGCGCTGCTGAAATTCTTCTTCGCCTGCAGGGTGCTGGTCTATGGGACGTCTTTTGGGGCGAAGGTCTTCGACAGTCAGGCATTAGAGGAGTTGCCTCAATATCCTGACCCGGAGACAAGCCGTCTGTCTGTGAAGGTGTCTCTGAGTGAGAGATTGGTCTCCGCTGCTAAGGCATCGCCAAATCCGTTCACCCCAAATGGCGATGGGGTAAATGACTATACAAACATATCTTATCAGATCCTTAAACTATTAGAACCGGCTCCTGTCTCTGTAACGATATACGACCTTTCCGGCTCCCAGACCTGGAACCACTCAGAGAAGCAACAGAATGGCCTCTATGAGGTGATGTGGGATGGCAGAGATGATGACAAAAAGCCGGTGCCTCCCGGAGTCTATATCTATCAAATCTTTGTGGATGCCGATGCAAACGCTGATGTCGAAGTGGGGGCGGTGGTCGTTGTCTACTAAACTTAGGTTGACTTTGTCATATTTCCATGTTATTCCAAGGTTTGTCCCAAACATAAGCGGGGGGACTCGACGGAGTAATCTCCAATGGCAACTCACGGAGCATCAATAGCGAAATCGCTTCGCTCGTAATGCCAGGGAGGGGTTGAGACATGAGAAGATTGGAATTATTTGGGAGTTATCCAGTTTTGCGGGGAATTCTGTTCTTGAGCCTGATCCTGATACCCCTTGCCCCGAAAGAGACCGGAGGTCTTTCGGGGCAAGGTGCCAATTTATGGGCCGGGGAACTGGTCTATGACAGTAAAGGCGATTGGCTCAACAACTGGACGTTTCCAAAGGGCACCCTTGAGATCACTGATGATGGCTGGGTTCGGCCTCCGTTCATTCACAAGAATATCAACGCCTGTCTGAATGCCAGCCAGTTTGTGACGGAAAGGGACCGTAGCGGTAACCCCATTAAGTGGGGGGGGATAATAGCTGCTGGGTCCAACCTCAGCAGTGCAAAGAACATCCTGGACGGGGATATGGGCACTTCGTGGGGGCCACGTAAGGGGGATGAGCTGAAGGACTGTTGGGTGGAGGTGGATTTAGGGCGCCTTGTCACCGCTACCAAGGTGGTGTTGAGGTTCTCTCCGACGGGGAAACCATTCGAGCAGTTTGAGGTTTATGTCTCCGACGGAACAGAGGCCTTCTACCCTGGTTCTAAAGTAAAGAATTATAAGCTTGCTGGTCGGACCACTCAGCCGAACAGGGAATATGTCCTGGAATATCCACTGAAGCGGGAGGTGGTGAACGGAGAGGAGGTTGAGCGTCAGATGGTCCGGTATGTCTACCTTGAGCTGACCTCTCACCCGGAGGACCCAGGGCAGTTGGCTGAACTGGAGGTCTATTCGCTGGGGGACAATGTGATGCTGGGGACCCTGGATCGCGCGGGGAGCCTCGTTGCCGGCGAGTACGGGGGGAAATTGGATCCCAAGTCTGGGCTGGTTGCCGATGGGAACTACAATACCACTTGGAACGCCCAGACCGTCGTATTCGACTGGAAGCAGAAGGGGTGGTTGCATGTGGATCTGGGGAATCTATTCTGGCTGGATGCAATCAGGATCGTGGGGCAGGCCAGGCAAGGGCTTCACCCCTTGCTGGGTTACAAGCTGTTTGTCTCCGACGGCTCCTTGGCGCCGGGTGGCACGGCTGGTGGAGAAAGGATAATGGGCAACTTCGTGTGGCAAGAGGTTGCCTCGCTGGAGAAAAATCCTCCCGAGGGGGAGAATGTGGCTATCTATGTCTTTGAGGATACCTTCTCACCCCGGCCAGTACAGCACATCTTCTTCTCCCATAGGAACAACGAGAAGGATCGGGGTACCGCTGTGAGGGTGGAGATTACCGAAATTCAAGGGTTTGGGGAGGGCTACGTGCCAGGGGCAACCTTGTCCTCCAACCTTATCGACCTTGGGAGGGCCAACAACCTGACCTCCATAGAATGGGAAGCTTCCACTCCTCCTGGGACAAAGGTGGAAATTCGCACCAGGACAGGCGACCAGATTGAGGAGATCACCCACTATTACTGCAGAAATGGGCTTGAGTGCACAAAGCGGGATCAAAACAGAGAGATACAGCTCTTCGGCAGCTCAGGGCCTGTGGTGGTGGAACAGCGCCCTGACACCACCTGGAGCGGCTGGAGCCGGCCCTATCTGCCCCCGGGGGATAGATTTGCCTCTCCCAGTCCCAGGAGGTATCTCCTGATGCAGGCAAAACTCTTGTCTGATAGGCCTGATGCCGCACCTTCCCTGGATTCCATCACCCTTTTCTACACCGATCCGGTGGCCGAGATGCTAACCGGCCGGATCTGGCCAACCCAAGTTAAGGCGGGTGTGCCCCAGGATTTCTCTTACCTCATTCAGCCCTCCTTCGGCCCGGCGAACCGCGGATTCGACGAGATCCTGATCAAGACACCATCCCCGGCTGAGCTTTTCGGGGTCAAGGTCGGAGATGTGGATTATTCGCCTGCCGAACTTGATTCGGTCCACACCACAGCAGATTTCCTTTGGGTGCGTCTTCCACTGCGGGTGCGTTACCAGGCGCAACCGTTAGTTGAGGTCAGCTTCAGATGTACAGTCTTCGGCAACGCCACACTATTCGATGCCTTCGTGGCTGACTCACGAAGGAAGGATTCCTGGCAAAGGGTCGACCCCACCAAGGCCAATGCCACCACAGTCATGTTGCCAGTGACCGAGGAGATAATCGGCAGGACTTACATCAACCCCAAAATAATTACACCTAACAAGGATGGGATAAACGATCAGATGATTATCGAGTTTGCTGTCTTTAAGATAAACATACCTCAGATGCCCAGTGTGACCATCTACAACCTCCAAGGGGAGGCTGTGAGGAAATTAGATGCGAAAGAACTGATGGGGCGGGATGGCTTGAGTGGCAACTACCAAGCGACCTGGGATGGACGGGATGACTCCGGGGAGAGTGTGCTGCCCGGACTCTATCTTTGTCGGATAAGAGTTGACACCGGGACAGGAGAGGCCGTTGTCAACAGAACGGTCGCTGTTGGCTTCTAAGAAAGGAGGATAACGTGACCAGAGGACGTAAGGTTCTGCAAGTTTTGCTGCTTCTCAGTTCTTTGACAGCATCTGTCGCCAGTGCACAACAGATGTTTGTCCCCACCGGCGCAAGGACGGTATTTAATGCCCTGGATCCGATCATGAGGAAGTGGTGGGTCCCACAGGAGCTATATTGGCAGTTCAAGTGGCAGCCATGGGAGTACAGCAATTATGCTAAAGAACATTATGAACGATACGTACCCATTGAGCTGAGAGGGGAGAGATGGTATGACATCTATGGGAACTATATCACCAGAGGATGGGATATCTACGAGTGGAGCCAGGAACAGGGCGTGGCTTTCGGCAGCGGTGTAATTAAGAGGAAGGAATATAGCTCCTGGTTTAACAATGTCGTAATCGGTCACGATTCAAGAGGCCAATACCACTTGGCTGTAACCATCGGGGATGAGATCAGAACGACATTGACTCCCCTCACCTTCTCGAAGCCCGGCTTTAACGGGATACAGGTGGACTTTCTGTCAGACAAGTACGGCCTTACCGCCCTTGGTTCCAGGGTTAACTCACCCGGGGCAGGTGGGATCACCGACGTCGCCGAGACAGGTTACATGGATTTCGACAACCTGTTCGGCTTGAGAGGAACCTTCCAGGTCGGGGATCTGTTCAAAATAGGTGCCACCTATGTCAATGTGCATTTGGGCAGAACAGAGGCCAATTACTCGCTGCAGCATTCTCTGAAGGGGAATCTTACCACTAATCAAAACGCTGATGTCATCCGGACGATTACCATCCGTATCAGCGACAATTCCCCTGAGGACGGAGAGTACGGAGCTGCCTTCTTTTCAGAACAGATCTGGACCAGACGGCGGGACCCGGAGGAAAACATTATCAAGCCGTGGGGCCCGGAGGAGATCAGACCCTTAAGGGAGGGAGGTTTCCCCAAGGACGGATATTGGACGGCAGATGGGACGGAGGTTATTAAGCTCACATACCAGATCTCCTATCCCCATCAGGTCGATCGCATCGGGTTTAGGCTGGTCTTAGCCAACGATTACTGCGTTGAAGTCACCTCAGACCGCCAGACGAATGCCGGGCGCCAGCAGGTATTTCTTCCGGTCACCAAGGCCGCTGGGAACGTCCACGATAATTCGAATCAGAAGGAAGTATGGTTCGAGTATGGGCTGCCCACAGGCAGAGAGATCTACGGCCTTACCTTTGAGGCAGAGGATTTATTAGGTTTCAATATCCTGGCTGAATACGCTATCAGCCGTATGCACAGAAGATATCCCAACATCAATTTTGTGGAGCATCCCCTCAGCACTACTAAGGGGAAGGCCTTCTACTTGACGGTTCGTAAATTCGTCTTCCCATGGTTTGGCTACGGAGAGGTGTTTAGGATCGACGATAACTATAGGACGGATATGTTCTTAATAGGCGTCGATAAGACCATTGATTACGAGAACAAAGTAAGGAACTTATATGAGCTTGTGGATGACAATGACGATCAGGACAGGTACGCAGACTGGAAGCGGGCAAACGTGAAGGACGATATAAATGGTGTCTTCCCCGGGCTGGATGAGAACAACGATCTGGTGTCAGACTTCAACCAGAACCGTAACAGGAGGCCTGACTACGATGAGCCTTTTCTCCGCTACAGCGTTGACCCCCCTGAGTTTCTCTTCGGCGTGGATATGAATCATAACACTGTGATAGACAGGTTTGAGGACGATGACCTGCCGGATTATCCATTTAGGGCAGATCATAGGGGCTTTAACTTCTACGTTGGCGCCGAGATTGTCGCTGGGATCGAATTCAAGGTCGGGCATTCACGGGAATGGTTGTGGTCAGATGACAGGCACAGCCGGGACACCTATGCCCTGTTCACCTTGGATAGGGATTATCCCAGGCTGGGGAGGATTCAGTTTTTTAATAACCTCAGATTGGTAAAGGATGATCTGCCGGATGATTGTCTCCTATGGAGGGATGTGCCAGGTAGGATAACGGGTGTCATAGAGAAGTTTAAGGATCCTCTGGCTGCCCAGAAGGCCCTGATGAATACTGCCTTTCTTGGCTTCGACTATACCCAGGTGCCTCGCCTTAATGTGAGCAACAAAATCAAGTATGAAACCTATACCCAGCGAGGTGATAACATCTCAAGGATCACAGTGGGAGTCAAGCCAGACACGCTGGCTGACTCCCGTTTTCTGGGGGTTATCAATAAGGTTGACTACACATTCGAGTTTGGGAAGGGTTTGACAATTCAGCCAAAGGCGAAGAGCATGTACCGCCGCAGGACCCCTTTCCAGAAGGGACAACTAAAATGGGACCCGGAACTGAACGACCTTACTGAGATGCTGTTTCTGATGTTGAAGTTCCCGGCTATGAGACATTCGTGGATCCAGTTGGGTGCTGAGTACACCATATTCCTTGATCGGCTTTCAGAACGACAGTTCCTCCATCCGTTCCGTCTGTCCAGTGATGAGGAGTACACCGGGACGGTCTTTGCCGCACAGCTATCCATAGCGGGAGATTATATGGGCTATCTTCTCACTGTTAATATCGGCGGTGAGGCAGAGAGGAAGAATTTTGAGAGGTGGACGACTACTAGCACCACCACCTTTATCACTGTATTTGCCGGGATAAGGGAGTAGACCGGACGGAAAGGAAAATGCTGAATGGCTAACAACGGTTTCCAAAGAGCTTTCTCGTTTCTCATAGTGAGTTCGATCGCCCTTTTGATGCCAAGCCCCGAAAAAGCTCTGGTCTCTTTCGGGGCAAGCTATGCCTTTGCACTGGAGAGATGGGTGGCCGGAGGCAAGGGACATCCTTGGAGGGATGTGGCTACTCTGCTGAACTTGGAGGTTACTGAGTCCGGTTCGATCCAACCGATAGACGTTTCAGGACAGAACTTATCTCTGAGGGCCTTGGACAGGGGAGGATGGGTAAACAGCAGTCACCAGCCGCCGACTTCCCCTTACTTTGCACCTCTGGCTCTGGAGCGGGGCATTAATGGGGATCATAACGAGGGCTGGGGATGCACCAAGTGGGTGGGACCTGTGTGGGCGAGAGGCAAGGCTCAGGAGGAGGATATACATGGTGAGGGGCACAGCACAGAGCAATATCGAGACATAACTGTAATTCTCGACTTAGGTGCACCCTTTGGCGTGGATAGCCTCAGTTTTTATACCCGAGAGGGTTTTGAAGACAGGCTTATGAGGGGATATGAGATCTTTGTCAATGAGGGCAGCCAGACCTTTACCCCACCTCCACCACTCAAGCTTCTTGGCATGTGGAAGGATACATGGAGGTATGAGCTTTGGTGTTCCTGGTATCCGTTGGTGAAGGATTGGAAACTGGTGACGGCGGAGAAAGTCCCCAAGGGTACTGTAAGCAGGGCCGATATAGCGATCCCTACAGAGGTAGTGCGCTACATCGCCATCAACGACAAAATCAGCCTGCCCGATTCGTTAGGCTGGGAGATTGACGAGTTTGAGGTCTGGGGCAAAGGCTTTGCCATGGCTGCTAACTGTTCATCCAATGTGATTGACCTGGGTCAGATGTCCAATTTCGGCAACCTCAAGTGGTCGGCAACGATTGATCCTGAGGCATCCATAACTATTCGCACCCGTACGGGCAAAACTTCTGACCCCTATATCTACTATGAACTGACAGGCATTGGCTTGACAGGGAAGACAGAGGTGTCTAAGGCAAGATATTACAGCCTCCTGGAGACCAGACAGGGACCAATCGAGCCGAATACAGAGAAGTGGAGCTTCTGGTCGGTCCCTTATCCTCCTTCTGGCGATCAGCGCATGTTATCACCAGGCCCAGCTCGTTACTTTCAGTTCATGGTCGAATTCCACAGCCATTCTCCCTTGGCAAAAGCCACGATTGACTCACTGGTTCTCGAGTATTCAAGGCCCCCTGTCGCTCGAGAGATAGTAGCTGAGATTTCGCCCCAGGAGATCTCCCCGGGAGAGGTCACCACCTTCAGGTACGTCCTGCTGGCGATTTTTGAACCTGGCAATACTGGCTTCGATGCCCTGCGAGTCCTGACCCCAGTTAAGGTGGATACAAGCGCCATCAGAGATCTGAAGATCAACGGCCTTCCAGTCGAATTTTCCAAGGAAGTGGGTGAGGATAAGGGCAAGCACTGGTTTACCCTCTATTTTCCAGATGATAGGATACCAAAGCGGAGAGTAGTGATAACTGATTCTGCACGGGTGGAGTTTACCTTCGACTGCAGGGCTTTAATGTATGGCACCCGCTTTCTGGCAAAGGCGTTTGACAGTCAGACAATGGAGGCAGCTCAAGATGTTGTGCCCGGAGATGCCAGTCCTGAGTTAGGCAGTAATGAACTTTTCGTTAAATGGCCCCTCGGTGGGAGTCTTATTACTGATGTGAAAGTCTTGCCAAATCCACTCACCCCTAATGATGACGGGGTTAACGATATCCTAAATATCTCTTATAGCCTCCTTCAGTTAACAGAACCTGTCCCAGTCTCAGTGACTGTCTATGATCTGTCCGGTTCTCCTGTTTGGCATCGCGATGAGCACCAGGCTAACGGCCTCTATTCTATCCCTTGGGATGGAAAAGATAGCAATGGACAACTGATGCCCCCTGGATTATATATCTATCAGATAACCGCTGAGGCAGGCACCAGCACATACAACCACATCGGGACAATAACTATCGCCTATTAAAACGATCCTGGTGAATGGCTTGAGGTAATCAATGGGATGGTTATAACAGAGATAATAAAGAAAGGGAATGCGGTAAGAAGGTGAAGATCGGTCTTTTCATTTATCATTTTTTCCCTCTAAAATACTGTGGGAAACCGATGATCGAAGGGATTCACGAAAAAGGAGTCTTAAAAGGCTCTTTTTATATTTCTACCGAAGAGTGCATCAATGCGGGGCCGTTCGATTTTGGCAACTTACAAAATCTCAACTATTATTGATCCTTTCGTAAAAAGTCTAAAATCTAACGCAGAGACGCAAAGGCGCAGAGAAAAAATAAGAGACATAATTATCTGATTATTTGAAAGTATCTTCTTTCTTTGCGTCTTTGCGACTTTGCGTTGAAAATCAATGGTG
>DAOVDP010000020.1 GCA_030669445.1 Candidatus Latescibacterota bacterium
GATGGACAGGTGCTGACTTTGGACTCGGAGATTAAACTGGAACGCTACAAAAAACACTGGATTGAAGTGGTAGTTGACCGGTTAGTGGTTGAGCCTGAGATTGGTAAGCGACTTACCGACTCCATAGAGACCGCCCTGTCCTTGGGTGAAGGGCTTGTCTTGGTAGATGTAATGGGCAAAGAGGAGCTGCTTTTCTCTGAACGTTTTGCCTGTCCGGACTGTGAAGTGAGCTACGAAGAGATAGAGCCGCGGATGTTCTCATTTAACAGTCCCTACGGCGCCTGCCCCACCTGCGACGGCCTGGGAGTGAAGATGGAGGTTAACCCTGACTTGGTAGTGCCTGACCCCAATCTCTCCATCAACCAAGGTGCTATCGCCCCCTGGGGAGCTCCTGAGGAACGCTGGTTCTTTCATCGCCTGCGTAGAGTCGGCAGGACCTGTAGCATCGACTTTGACTTAACTTTCAACAAATTGACCGAGAGGCAGAAAAGAGTGGTACTTTACGGAACCGAGGACGGCCAGTTCGAAGGGGTGATTCCCAATTTGCAGCGGCGATACAGACAGACTGAATCGGACGGGGTAAGGGAGTGGATAGAGCGTTTTATGAGCACTTATACCTGCCCTCAGTGTCAGGGCAGCCGAATGAGACCAGAGAGTATGGCGGTGAAGATAAAGGACAAGAATATTGCTGAGGTAACTGCCCTTTCAGTTAGAGAGGTTCGGGAATTTTTCTCGGTACTTAGACTTTCTTCTAAGGAGCTGACAATTGCTCACCAGATACTCAAAGAGATCAAAGACAGGTTAGGTTTTTTGATGAATGTAGGGTTGAACTACCTCACCTTGGATCGAGCCGCTGCTACCCTCTCTGGAGGAGAAGCGGAGAGGATAAAATTAGCTACCCAGATCGGCTCACAACTGGTTGGAGTTCTGTATATTCTGGACGAGCCAAGTGTTGGACTTCATCAGCGGGATAACAAAAAACTATTGAAGACACTGTGTGCCCTGCGTGATCTGGGCAATACCATCCTTATTGTGGAGCATGACAAGGAGACCATTGAGACAGCAGACTATGTCATTGACCTGGGACCGAGGGCAGGGCTGCAAGGTGGTCAGGTGGTGGCCACTGGCACTCCGGCCGAAATCTGCCGTAACGAATCTTCGCTGACTGGACAATATCTCTCCGGGAAAAAGCAGATTCCGGTCCCCTCCCGCAGGCACCAGGGAAACGGTAAGTGGCTTTCCATCCTCGGTGCCGAAGGGCACAATCTGAAATCAATAGATGTCCATATTCCTCTGGGGATTTTTACCTGTGTAACCGGTGTCTCTGGATCGGGGAAAAGCACTCTGGTGAACGAGACTCTTTACCGGGCATTAGCCCGGAGATTTTACAAAAGCAAAGAGTCTCCCCACAAATTTAAGGGAATTGAGGGAGTTGAGGGGATTGATAAAGTTATTGACATCGATCAGTCCCCCATCGGCAGGACCCCCCGATCTAATCCCGCTACTTACACTGGGCTTTTCACCTACATTCGCCAGCTTTTCTCCCAAGTGCCAGAGGCCAAAGTGGCGGGATATAAACCAGGTCGTTTCAGTTTCAATGTAAAAGGGGGAAGATGCGAGGCCTGTCAAGGTGGCGGTCTCATCAGAATAGAGATGCATTTCCTGCCCGATGTCTATGTTACCTGTGATGTCTGTAAGGGGAGGAGATACAATCGAGAGACCCTGAACATCCGCTACAAGGGTAAAAACATTGCCGACGTGTTGGAGATGACTGTGGACGAGGCTCTGGAGTTTTTTGCTAACATCCCGCGTATCAAACGCAAGTTGAAGACACTTTCAGATGTAGGGTTGGGGTATATCCATCTGGGACAACAAGCTACCACTCTGTCAGGGGGAGAGGCGCAGAGGGTTAAACTTTCCACTGAGCTGTCAAAGGTGGGCACCGGCAATACCCTGTACATTCTGGATGAACCCACTACTGGACTCCACTTTGAGGATGTCAAAATGCTGTTAGATGTCCTTAACAGATTGATAGATATGGGCAATACCGTGTTGGTTATCGAGCATAATATGGAGGTGATAAAAACCGCCGACTACATCATTGACCTGGGCCCTGAAGGTGGAGACGAAGGTGGATGGGTAGTAGCTGCGGGAACTCCCGAGGAGGTAGCCCAGGTGGAGAGGTCCTACACCGGGGAGTTCTTACGAGAACATCTAATGCCAAACGGGACAAGGAGCTGAGATTTTCAGGTCTTAAACTATTGATTGACTCACAGAAAGTCCAAGAATATAACGCAGAGACGCAAAGCCGCAGAGAAACAATAAGAGACATAATTATCTGATTATTAGAAAGTATCTTCCGTCTTTGCGTCTTTGCGACTCTGCGTTGAAAATCAATGGTGGAGAATTTTTACGGACGGATCAAGATTAGCCGACTCGTAAGAAAACCCAAGATTCTGAAGTCACAAAATGTAGGTCGTAAAATCTTCTTCTTTCTGAAGGGAAACAATACAGTTGCCTAAACCAATGGTTGTCATAATCGGAAGGCCAAATGTGGGAAAGTCCTCGCTTTTCAATCGCATCATCGGGGCAAGGAAGGCGATTGTGGACGACATTCCCGGAGTGACCCGCGATCGGAACTCTGACCAGGCTCAGTGGAGGGGGTATCATTTTATCATGGTTGACACAGGGGGGTATCTGCCTCAGAGCTCCCAAAAAATGGAAGCCTTGGTTAAAGAACAAGTGCAAGTAGCAACCCAGGAGGCGGACCTGCTCCTTTTTGTGGTGGATGCCTCCACGGGGGTGTCGGGCTTGGATTTAGAGATTGTGGATATCATTCGAAAATCGGAGAAAAAGAGGCTGCTGGTGGTTAATAAAGTTGACACCGAACACCAGGAAGTTCAGGTGCCGCAATTTTACCGCTTTGGTCTGGGAGACCCTATCCCTGTCTCGGCAACTACCGGAAGAAATTGCGGGGAGCTCTTAGATCTCATTGTCCAAGAGTTACCCCGTCAGGATAGAGGAGAACAGGAGCCAGAGGCGCTTAGGATTGCGATAATAGGACGGCCCAATGTAGGGAAATCTTCCTTTGTGAATGCTCTGTTAGGAGAGGAAAGGCTTATTATCGATGAGCAGCCTGGCACTACCAGGGATTCTACCGATACGATGTTTTCCTATCAGGGCCAAAAGGTGGTTTTGATTGACACCGCAGGCCTACGCCGACGGAGCAAAATTAAGGATCGAATCGAATTTTACTGCACCTTAAGGACAATTCGCAGTCTCCAGAGGTGCAATGTGGCAATATTGTTAATCGACGCGGTCGAAGGCTTGACCTCTCAGGATATAAAGATCCTCCAGCAGGCAATTGGGGTTGGAAAAGGAGTTGTTCTGGCGGTGAACAAGTGGGACTTGTTGGAGAAAGATTCCCATACTGCAGAACAGATCACTCAATACATCCAAAAGAAGATTGCCTCGTTAAGGTATACTCCGGTGATTTTCACCTCTGCCTTAACCTGCCAGCGCATCCATAAGAGCATAACCTTGGCCCTTGAGGTTTATCAGAATTGGAACAGGAAGATATCCACTTCCCAGCTCAACAGATTTCTCCAAGAGTTGAAGAAAATGGGGTTGTCTCAGCGAAAGGAGTTCAAGCTCTTTTATGTCACTCAAATCTCTGTCCAGCCACCAGGGTTTCTCTTCTTTGTTAGCAGGCCTGACCTTATTAAGGAAAACTACAGACGGTATCTGGAAAATAGGCTCCGCAAGGAGTTTGATTTCACTGGAACTCCCATAAGGCTGGCCTTTAGACGAAAATAATTTCCGTAAGACCGAGGAGTTTGTGAAAGGTATTCACATTGTAGTTAACAAATTTGATTCGTCGCAAAAAGTCTAATTTCAACGCAAAGATGCAAAGAACGCAGAGAAAAGCAAAACATATAATGATTTGATTATTTTAAAGATACTTCCCTTTGCGTCCTTGGCGTCTTTGCGTTGAAATCTTGGATACTTTTGTTGAATATTGGAGATAAATAATGGCAGATTGTGGTCTATTTGGGATCTATGGGCATAAGAATGCTGCTGAATTGGCGTATCTTGGGCTCTATTCTCTTCAGCACCGGGGACAGGAAAGCGCTGGTATTGTGGTGAGTGATCATAAGATTCTGCGGCAGCACAAGGGGATGGGGTTGGTTACAGATGTATTTTCTGATTCGGCTACTCTCAGGAAATTGGTAGGGAATCTGGCGGTGGGACATACTCGTTATTCCACTACCGGTTCACCTTTGCCGGGGAATATCCAACCGCTGTTGGTCAACTGCAAGGATGGCCCGTTGGCTGTTGCCCACAATGGCAATCTGGTTAATGCAAATGCGCTTCGTTACCGTATGGAACAAGAGGGCTCCCTTTTTCAAACCAGTATGGACAGTGAGACAATAGTTCATTTGACGGCCAGGTCTCAGAAAAAGACTCTGTTAGAGCGAATGATCGAAGCATTGGCACAGGTGAAGGGTGCCTATTCAATCTTGGCAATGACCAGAGACAAGATCATTGCTATGCGGGACCCTTATGGATTTCGTCCTCTCTGCCTGGGCAGGTTGGGTGATGCCTGGCTGGTCAGTTCTGAATCCTGTGCCTTAGACATCATTGGAGGGGAATATTTCCGGGATGTTGAGCCCGGAGAAATCGTTATTTTAAGCGAAGATGGACTCAGTTCTCTCAAGCCTTTTGACTCCTCTCGGCAGGCTTTCTGTATTTTTGAGTACATCTACTTCTCTCGTCCAGATAGCAAGATATTCGCCAAAGATGTGGACAAGGCACGGCGGGGACTGGGCAAGGAGTTAGCGGTGGAGCACCCGGCCCAGGCGGATATCATTATCTCTGTGCCCGATTCCAGCAATACAGCAGCTTTGGGTTACTCAGAGACCTCCGGAATCAATTTTGAGCTGGGACTTATCAGAAATCACTATATCGGTAGAACTTTCATCGAACCCCGAAGTGAAATACGAGACCTGATGGTGCGAATTAAATTCAACCCGGTAGCTGGGGTACTCAAAGGGAAGAGGGTAGTAGTGGTGGAAGATTCCATTGTCAGGGGCACCACTATGCGTAATCTCGCCGGGTTGATCCGACAGGCAGGGGCCAGGGAGATCCATGTCCGGGTGAGCTGTCCCCCTCTTCGTTTCCCTTGTTACTACGGTATTGATTTCCAAACTAAACACGAATTGATCGCCTCGTCAAAGACAGTGGAACAGATTCGTAAGTTCCTAAAAGTGGACAGCTTAGGCTACCTCTCCTTGGACGGTATGCTCCGGGCAATGGCGGGTAGCCCTCAAGACTATTGTGTTGCTTGTTTTACAGGAGATTACCCTGTAAAGCCAGAAGAAAAAGTGGAAAAACTCTCGCTGGAGAGAAACAGGGTCTAAGCAGTAGGGACAGAACATTGTTCTGTCCCTACCGAATTCCAGGAGGAAATGTGATTTTCAAGAAAGCCATATTTCTTTTTTGCCTTGCTCTTTCTGCCAGCGGCTGTTTCTTCCCTGCTTTGGTGGGGCGTGCTCCCTCTGCAGTCCATCAGCCAGATCCAGAGGCGATGGATCATTTCATCTCAGCGAAAATCCTGGAACTGCAGAGAGATTACCAGGGAACAGTGGCTGAGTTGGAGAGAGCATTGGCATACGATCCTCGTTCGGCAACTATCTGCCAGCAACTGGCCAATGGCTACTTCACTTTGGGTGATAGACAGAAAGCGATACACTTTGCCCAGCGGGCTACCCAGCTTGACCCCGACTGGACAGAGCCCCACCGATTACTCTCTCTGCTGTTCCAATTGCAGGAGGAATTGAAAGAAGCGGCTAAAGAACTGGAGGCAGTGGTTAAATTAACCCCTGGTGACCTACAGGCGATCTATGGCCTGGCAGATATCTATCTAAAACAGGATAATCCCCGGAAAGCCATAAAGTTACTCAAAAAAGAGATTAGACACAACCGGGGCCTTCCTGAGGTCCAGTTCAAATTGGCTCAAATCTATGCGGGATTGGGCAAAAGAGAGATAGCCCGGGCTTATTATCGTCAAATCCTGGCAAAAATCCCCAATTCTGAAAATGCTTGGTTGGGATTGGGGATGTCCTTTGAGAAAGAAGGTAAAAACAAACAGGCGATCCAAGCTTACCAAAATGGACTCAAACTGGTTCCCCGCAGTAAGTCACTGAAGCGAAGGTTAGGACAGATGTATCTATCGGTTGGCAGATACCAGGAAGCTGTCTCTCAATTTGAAGGGATTCGCAGACTTTTTCCAAACGAGAGAGGAATATTACGGGATCTGCTGTTAAGCTACAACCAGATGAGAGATCAACAAAAATTTGACGAATTGGTCAAAGAAATTCGCCACAGTCGGGTCAATAATCCAGATTTCTACTACTATGTGGGTAGGGCCTTTGTAGAGATGGAGGAATTTGCCCTTGCCGGGGAGATGTTCCAGAAAGCAGCCACTTTGGGCAATTATGGTTGGATAGGTGCAGGTTACGCCTTCATCCAGGCACAAAACTTCCCCAAAGCCAGTGAGGTGTTACTGAAGGCGGCGACAGATATGCCTGAGAATGCTCAGATATTTTACCTGATGGGGATATCCTTGGAGAAGATAGGAATCTGGACTGAAGCCATTACAGCTTTCCGCCAGGCAATCGAGCTTGATCCTCAGAATACTGATTTCCTGTTTAGATTAGCCAGTTGTTTGGAACAGGCCGGCCTATTCCAGGAAGCCGTGAAGGAATTTGAAACGCTTTTGGCAATTGACCCGGACCATTCCTTAGCCCTTAACTACCTGGGCTACATCTTTGCTGATAAGGGGATTAACCTGGAGAAATCCCTGCGATTGCTTAAAAAGGCAGTGGCTCAACAGCCGGATAATGGTAATTTCCTTGACAGCTTAGGATGGGTTTATTATCGCTTAGGAAAACTGCAGCAAGCCAGAGAGCTTCTGAACAAGGCCGCTAAGCTTGAGAAAAATAGCGCCATCATTCTCGATCACCTGGGAGAAGTATGTTTTGGGCTCGGTAAAGATCAAGAAGCTAAACTCTATTGGGAAAGATCTCTCCAGCTTGATCAGGAGAACCTGGAGATCAAAAAGAAGCTGGAGAAGATAGAGACAGAGGTAAAGCCCTAAAGGATATGTGGACAACGATGAAACAGAAGGCAATTATAGTATTTTTTCTACCTTTCTGTGTTCTTCTGAGCTCCAGTGGATGCAGCCACTGGGCAGAGTTGATGAGAGTTCCAGTGAGGGAGGTCTCCGCCTCTCAGGTAATCATTGTCTTAGAAAAGAACCGCTCTGGCCTTAAGTCTTTTTGGGGGGAAGCAAAGATCAAACTGCGGAGTTCTCGGTCAGCAACAGCCGAGCCGATTAACCAGAGACTCTTAGCCGGTATTTTATTTAAGTCCCCAGCCCAGATGAGGGTGGAGGTATATGCAGGCTTGGGGACGAATATACTTGCCTTCGTTCAGAAAGGCAGTCAGTTAGATGTCTTTTTGCCTAAGAGCAAACTACTGCTCAGCGGGGATATTAGGACAGATCCCTTAGCACAGGCCATTGGAATCGAGGGTCTCCTTGATATAGTACTTGAGACATTTGGATCTCACCAACTGAATCCCCAGGATTTGCTGAGTTTTCAGAGAAAAGATGATGAATATGTACTTTGTTTTCAGAAGAACGACTGTAGGGAAAGATATTGCGTGGATGGAAGAACCCTTCGAATAGTGCAAAAGGAAGTATTCGACACAGGGGGCAAACTACGGAGAAGGGCGATATTCAAAAACTATGTGAAGATAAGCGGAATCAGTTTGCCCCGGCAGGTAGAATTTTTTTTCGATGGACACCAGATAAGGGTGAAGTTTATCCGTCAGAAAATCAATTTGAAAATAGGAGAGGAGAAGTTTGAACTCAAGGTGCCGGCAGGCACCCAGCGGGTGTCGATATAACCTTGGACAGGAGACTTAACCCCAGGTTTGGGGTTCCTAGTATAGCGTTTCATTAAAAACTTGTCATTGCGAGCGTTAGCGAAGCAATCCCGTGGTGTAGTTTGTGAGCCTTGTTAGAGATTGCTTTGTCGCTTCGCTCCTCGCAATGACAGCGTAAAGGTTTTCATGAAACGTAATACTAGTGTAGCGGTAACTAAATGAAAGCACAATAGTTTGTCATTGCATGGAGTTTAATATCATATTGGAAACGATATACTGCCGAGAAGGGCTGGATTCAATATGGTGAATCGAAAGACAGCTATAGTTGTCGCTGTGTGCTTGTGGTTTCTTAGGGTATCTTCTGGGCTTGCACTCCCTAATCAGGTAGACTACCGGATAGAGATAGCCCTGGACACCGAAGAACATCTGTTGAGGGGAAAGCAGGTAATCGATTTTGTAAATCGCACCGGGATTGCCTTGGAGGAGTTTTATCTGCACCTTTATCCCAATGCCTACCGGGAAGGGAGCCTCTTTTTTCAGGAGCTCCAGCAGGGCGGTAATGATCTGGATATACTCTATCCAGCAAGAAGAGACGAGGGCTACATTCACATTCATTCCTTAGTGATTAGAGGAAAGGTTGTAACCGACTACTACATTGATGACACTATTATGCGCATTGAACTGAAACCGCCTTTGAAAACTAATAAAGGGATGCAACTGGAGCTCGCATTCACGGAGAAAGTGCCGGAGATATTCTGGCGACTTGGCCACCACCGAGGGAATTATCACATTGCCCAATGGTATCCTAAGGTGGTTGTTTACGACAAGGCTGGCTGGCATCCCGACAAGTATCATTTTCTGGGGGAGTTCTATGGCGATTTTAGTACCTACACTGTGAGCATCAGCCTGCCGGGGAATATGGTAATGGGCGCCACTGGTCGATTGGTGGATGAAATAAGCCACCCCAAAGGGAGCAAAACCTGGGTGTGGCAGGCGGAGAATGTCCATGATTTTGCCTGGGTAGCGGATGAGAGTTATCAGGAGGCACTAGTCCAGTGGGAAGATATTGCTATCCGGTCTCTTTATTTCAAAGGGCATAGAAAGGGAGGTGAGCGAGCAGCCAGACATGCCCGGGAGGCACTTGCATATTTCAGCCAGAAATACGGCAGATACCCTTACTCTACCTTAACTGTTTGCGAGAGCTATGTCGGGGGGATAGCGATGGGATATCCCACCCTGATTATGTTACCCCCGGTTTTGTCCTATCAACTGCCCTCCTTTCTCACCATAGTGGAGGCGGTAACTGCCCACGAGATTGCCCACCAGTGGTGGTACGCAGCAGTGGGAAACAACGAGCTGGAAGAAGCCTGGTTAGATGAAGGATTTGCTACCTATTCGGAAATCTGCTACATAGAAGATAAACATGGAAAAGACAATAGCTTTATTGATCTGCCCCCGAGTCTCAGTTTTCTCAAAATATTCCACCTCGACGACTGGCGTAGCAGCTTTTACAAAAGCTGGATTACCCTCTCACTGGAGGGACGAGAACAGGAGCTGCTTAGCCCCGTCTATGAATTTGAATATCCAGATGTCTACAGCCGAACCGTCTACCATAAAGGGGCGGTGGTGCTTGCTGTGCTGGAGAACCTGGTGGGGGAAGAGGTATTCAGTGAGATTATGCGCACCTATTTTGAGAATTACAAGTTCAAAAACGCCACTACCGAGGATTTCCAGGCCGTAGTTGAAGAGGTTAGCCAAACGGATTTAGATTGGTTCTTCCAGCAGATGCTTCATACCACCCGACGGTGTGATTTTGTGCTGGAAAGGGTAAAAGTCCGCAAGACTTCGGAAAAAGGGTATTTGACCGAGGCAGTGATAAAGCAGGCAGGAGATACTCAACAGATGCCGGTGGAGGTGATGGTAAAGCTGAAAGACGGAGGAAAACTGGTTAGAAGATGGGATGGCAAAGGGAAATCGGGAGTTGTCACATTTGAGACCTCGGGTCCCGTCAAAGAGATCCTTATCGATCCCAGTAATTGGAGCCTCGATGTCAACCGGCTCAATAACCGAGGTTTTCCTAAAGTTGCCTTCCATCCGCTGTTCAGCTTTCCCTACACAGATAGGTACATGGTGACCTACTACCCTAAGATCGGCTATACTGACACCGATGGTTGGTTGAGTGGCGTGGGCAGCAGAATAGAGGACCCTTTCGGCCACAGAGTGAGTCTTTCTACTGCTTACATCTTCAACAAGAACCGGGTAGTCTACGATGCTGGATTTTTTTCTCCTATCTACAAGTGGGGCAATCGTCTTTCTTATTTTGAGTTCAAAGTGGCCGATGACAGACACGTTCGCAGCCAGAGGGTCACACTGGCTCCAGTACTGGTGGATTACAACAGTTACCGGCGGCACTTCTTTGCCCTTGAGGCCGAACATGAAGAGAATTACAATGTGAATCAGGAAGACTACGATCCGGGAATAATCACTGCCGTAGCTGTTTCGTACCGTTTGACGACTAACAGAAGCGCCCTTCGGCAGAATGGCGGACAATACCGGGTGCGCTACGAACACAGTCTACCCGATGGGGACTATATCTACGATAAATATTACCTTGAGGTATGTCGATATTTGAGGCTGGGCTGGATGGCCACATTAAGAGGTAGGGTCTTTGCTGGCTGGCAGACGGGACACAGTCCCAGGCAGAGGAAGTTCGCACTTTGGCGAGAAGGCGATATGAGTGGTTTCGATCACCGGGTACTGGATATCGGGGACTGTATTGGAGGAACCAACACAATCTTGGAGTTTCCTCTTGGTAAAAGCGTTGAGTTTTTCTCCATACCACTTGTTCCCACCGTTAGTCTCTTTCTTAACACCGGCAAGATCTGGCAGTCTTCTGAGATTAGGAGTTGGACCAGGATACGAGAAAGTGGCCTGAAAAACTGGCGGGCAGAAATGGGGGCCGGATTTTCCCTTGAATGTGTCGCCTTTGCTGGTTTGGCTCTGCGGCTACAACTCCCACTTTTAACCAACACTGAAAGGAAATCCCGAGGGCTGAGGGTCAGGATTGGCTCGGCCTTCTGAGCAAGATTCGGAAAAACAGCGAATGAACACCGAAACAACCGAAAAGGTAATAGTGAAATTCAAATACGACTCAACGAAGGAGAAGAAACAATGTTGAAGAAGAGGCTGATCTTTATCTTGATTGTAGTGTTTGGGTTTTCAATACTTGCCCCATTTCATTCCTGCCAGGCATCGCAAGCCAATATTTATCTTCAGCTTCAAACCTTGATTGATGTATTAGGTCGCATCAAGAGTGATTATGTGGAAGATATTGATCAATCCGAACTTATTGATGGAGCTATAAATGGGGTTCTGCGCCAGCTCGATCCTCACTGTTACTATTTGAAGGCCAAGGAGCTTTCGGATATGGCGGAGAAGTTACGGGGTGATTTCGAGGGGATCGGGATTATGTTCGAGATCAGAGATGGTGTACTCACAGTGATTGCTCCTATTGAAGGGTCGCCTTCCGACAGACTTGGCATAAAGGCAGGTGACAAGATTGTCAGGATTGATGGAAAATCTGCGCTGGGCATCACCACTCAGGAGGTTTACCAGAAATTACGGGGGGCAAGAGGGACAAAGGTGAATGTTTCGGTGAGAAGAGAAGGGGAGGAAGAACTGCTTGAATTCACCATTATCAGAGATAAGATCCCTAGATATAGCATTCCGTCATCGTTTATGCTCACCCCTGAAATCGGCTACATTCGGGTTGCCCAATTTTCTCAGAAGACGAACGAGGAGCTGGAGAAGGCATTGAAGCAGTTAGAAGTCCAGGGGATGAAGAAAGTTATCCTTGATTTTCGCTGGAATGGCGGGGGGATGCTTTCACAAGCGGTTAAAGTAGCAGATAAGTTTATTAAAACCGGAAAGATCTGTTATACCCAGGGCAGAACACCTGGTTCTACCCAGGAGTACTATGCCACCCAACAGGGCAGCCATCGCTATTTTCCGCTGATTGTGCTGATTAACCACGCCAGCGCCAGTGCTTCGGAGATCGTCGCCGGCGCGATTCAGGACTGCGACCGTGGGTTAGTCGTCGGTCAGACCAGTTTCGGCAAAGGT